>LCKU01000001.1 GCA_001001625.1 Parcubacteria group bacterium GW2011_GWA2_45_30
AGAAACCATCGGAGGTTAGAGCGCGGAATTCCCGCTGAATTTGAAATGAGAATTCAAAGCCCACAATTTCCATACCAAGCGTATTTTTTAACATTTCCGAGAATTCTTTCATTTTTAAAACGAGGACCTCCGAAATCGCCGGCGAAGGAATTTTTAATTCGCCGTCCCCGTGTATTTTTAAAAGTAAAGATCCGGAAGATGCCGGAGCCGATTCATACGCAAATCCCGTATCATCCGTATAAGCGCAGGTCGCAGCTTTGATCTCAATAACTTGCGCTTTTATGTTTTCTTCGGTCATCCTATCCTCCGGGGGAGTTTCAATTTTAAAATCATTGCAATATATTCCCCATAAATTTCGTTCGGATATTTTAACCGATAATTCTTGCGGAAAAATTTTGGCCACGGAAACAGCGGCAATCCGCGGAAATACGGATTTCAAGTCGGACTCAACCCGCTCGGATTGCAAGAAAAAAAACGATTTTCTCTGAAAAAAAATCCCTATTTTTTCATCAAACAGAACAGAAATCTTATGGCGTATTTCCGATTCATCCAAAGAAACGAGGCCTGAAATTTTTATGGAGTTTATCTGAAAATACGGCATCTGCAAAGCATAAATAATGGCGGCCGTAGTTCCCAATGCTGTCAGAATTCCCAAGATCAAAAAAATGCTCCTTCGCGAAGGAATTCTCGATTTACGCTTTTCCTGAATGGGAGTGTAGAGAATACGGCTTTGAGACATACAAAATTAGATAAATCTACCGAATTATGAATATAGTTACAATTATTATTCGAGCTTGTCGAGAATATACATTATGGTATCTTCTCGATTTCACTCGAAGAGTAACTATTCGCAATTCGCCAGATTGGCATTAAATTCGCATTGGATTGGCATCACATTATACGGCGATTCGTCGTATCAGCGGATTTATCCTTGTTAATACCTCATATTGTGTAGTTCCAAGCTTTAATGCCACCTCATCCGCCCATATCGCATCTTTTTTTTGTTTTCCAATAAGTACAACTTCATCGCCGTCTTTAACCCATGGGACATCGGTTACATCAATCACTGTCATATCCATGGAGACTCGACCAAGAACTTTAACGCGCTTGCCACGAATCAAAACCTCACCCACACTTGATAATCCCCTGTCATATCCATGCCAATATCCTATGGGTAAAACTGCAATTTTGGTTTTTCGCGAAACCCGCTCGGTTAAATCATAACCCACCGCAGATCCTGCCGGAATTTCTTTGATTTCCGTAATGACTGTTTTCCAGGTAAGCACCGGATTAAACACTATAGAGGCGAAACCTCTATAGTCACGACTAATTTTTGATTCCATCGAGGGCCAATATCCATACATTCCCATCCCGATTCGCACCATATCCAGGTGTGTTTCCTGAAAAAGAAGCGTTCCGCCGGAGGCCGTGGCGTGGCGAACTATATTCTTGAATCCCGCGCGGTGAAACGCCGCAACTGCTTTTTCAAACTCCGCAAGCTGCATCTTCGTATAAGTTGGATATGCAACATCTTTGGCCGCGGCAAAATGCGTATAAATTCCAGCCGGATTCAAATGCGAATGTTTTAACATTTTAAGAAGCGCCAGAATGTCTTTAGATAAAAACCCCTGACGGTGCATGCCGGTATCGATTTTTATATGAAAATCGGGTGGCTCTTTCAAATGTGATAAAGCACGCAGGGCGTCAAAATTTGAAATAGTCAAAATTATTGCGCTTTCCCGCGCATCGGACAATCGTGCTGGAAGCGTGGCGCCTAAAACCAGGGTGGGATTTTTTATTCCCTCGCGACGCAGGCGGAGTCCCTCCACAATAGAATCAACGCCGAACCATAACATGGAATTATGAATTGCGAATTTTGAATTATGAATTCCGCCCCCTAATTCTTTATTCCTGATTCCTAATTCTGCAAGTTGCTTTGCAACTTGCACGAGGCCGTGACCGTAGGCATTGGATTTGACCACGGCCATAAATTGCGTGCGTTTCGGAATAATTCTAAGAAACTCTCCCACATTATGAGAGAGCTCTTTCAGATTTATTTCGATCCAGGTGCGGACATCGTCCACGACAAGAATTAAGAATAAAGAATAAAGAATTAAGAATTAAGATGATAAAAACTTAATTCTTGCTGCTTGTTTCTTGCTTCTTATTGATTATCTTTATTCCTCCCATATATTTCTGCAAAACCTTGGGGATTTCTACGGAGCCGTCTTCCTGCTGGTAATTTTCTATAATCGCGATAAGCATACGACCAATGGCAAAGGCCGTGCCGTTTAACATATGCACGAATTCGGCTTTTCCAGTTTTTGAACGATATTTAACATTCAGCCGCCGCGCCTGATAATCAGTGGTATTAGAGGAAGAGTGTGTTTCGCGATATTCTCCTTTTCCATTATTTTGCCCGGGAAGCCATGCCTCAATATCAAATGTGGCGGCCGAGGGCTGGGAAAGATCGCCGGTGCAAAGCGCAACCACGCGATATGGCAATTCCAGTGCTTGCATAAGTTCCTCCTCCATCTTAAGCAGGAGTTCATGCTCCCCAACTGAATCCTCGGGCTTGGCAAAACTAAACATCTCAATTTTATCAAACTGATGCACGCGCAAAATTCCATGCGTATCTTTACCGTATGATCCAGCCTCGCGCCGGAAACAGGTAGAAAATGCGGCGTAACGCTTAGAAAGTTCATCTTCTTTAAAAACCTCATCTTTATGCATCGGGCCGACGGACTGCTCCGAAGTTCCAACCAAAAATTGCTTGTCCTCCGGAAAACAATAACGTTCGGCCAAGTCATTTTCCGAATCAACATATCCCATTCCGCGCATCATTTCCTCTTTGATCAGCACCGGCGGGACAACCGGCACGAATTCGTGTTTTGTTAATCGCTCAAAAGCCAGTTGTACAAGCGCAAATTCAAGCAAAGCCGCTTCATTTTTTATATAACCAAATCGCGAACCCGAAACCTTGGCCGCGCGTTCCGTATCAATCAAATCAAGATCAACCGCAATTTCCATATAATCTTTAGGCGCGAATTTGAATTTCGGCTTTTTCCCCACCTCGCGCAAAACCTTATTTTCCCACTCATCTTTACCAACAGGAACGCTTTCCAATGGCATATTCGGGATTTTCCGCATAGACGCATAGAATTCCGCATCAAGCGCCTTTAACTCAAATTCCGCCTCTCCAAGTTTTACTTTTAATCCCCTGGATTCCTCGACTTTATGCGTTTTCGCATCGCCCTTTAATTTTTGTATTTCTTCAGAAAGCGTATTTTGATGCGCCCGCAGATCATCCACTTCCTTTATTTTTCCTCGTCGTTTCTCATCAAGTTGCAAAAGATAATCCACATCAAAATTCGCGCTCCTGTTTTTAAGCGCTTTTTTCACTTCCTCCGGATTTTCCCGGATAAATTTGATATCAAGCATCTTTTAAGAAATTATAAAAAAATATTATTTAATATGCACGGCTTATTTAGGCCTCATTATTGGGAATAATAATATCTCACGAACATTTTTGGTGTTGGTTAAAAGCATAACCCAACGATCAAGCCCGATACCCAGACCGGCGGCTGGCGGCAAGCCGTATTCAAGCGCCTCCACAAAATCATTATCAATCGGATGCGCCTCCTCCTCTCCACCTTCACGCTCTTTTTCCTGCGCCCGCATGCGTTCCCTTTGATCCAATGAATCATTTAACTCCGCAAAGCCATTGGCAATCTCATATCCGGCAACAACCAGTTGAAAACGCCTGACTTCAGACGGATTTTCACTACGTCTTTTGGCAAGCGGCGAAATATCCAACGGATGATTTATAACAAAAGTCGGCTGAACCACATAGGGACGGCATATTTTTTTATAAATAAAATCCGCGATCTTTCCTTTGGATTCGTGCCGCGCCACGTCAATCCCAAGACGCCTGGCATGTACGGCCATGGAATCCCGAGTTTCTTTGTCATAATCAACGATTAAGGCGTAGCGCCGCAAAAATTCTTTGAAAGGAATTTTCGGAAACGGGGATTTAACTGCGATTTTTTTGTCCTGAAATTCAAACTCCGGTTTTTTGGCAACGGATTTCACCGCATGAAGAAATATTCTTTCGGTAAATTTCATCATATCATTTTCATCCCAATATGCGGCATAACATTCCGGTTCGGTAAATTCCGGATTATGATCCTGATCAATACCCTCATTCCGAAAACTTTTGCCAATTTCATACACCTTTTCAAATCCCGCGATCAAAAGGCGCTTCAAAAAAAGCTCGGGCGCAATCCGCAAATAAAGATCAATATCCAGGGCATTGTGGTGCGTACGAAAGGGTTTGGCCAGCGCTCCTCCCGGGATAGCATGCAGCATCGGCGTTTCCACCTCCAAAAATCCTTCTTTTTCAAAAAACTCTCTGATTGCCGAAACAATTTTGGAACGCGCCAAAAATCGCCCCCGCACCTCATCATTCATTAAAATATCAAGATACCGCTTGCGAAAACGCTCCTCCATATCCTGCAAGCCGTGCCATTTTTCCGGCAAAGGCAATAACGACTTGGCAAGCATGCGCCAAGCAGAAACTTCAAGCGTTTCCTCGCCTCGTTTGGTCTTAAAAAGTTTTCCTTGCGCCTCAATAAAATCTCCGATATCTACGGTATCGGCAAACAGGCGATAATCATCCTTCAACACATCCTCCTTAAAATAAACCTGGAGTTTTCCGGTCTCGTCCCGAATATCAAGAAACGCCGAACCGCCATGTTCGCGCTTGGCTGTAACGCGTCCGGCAATATTCAACTTTTTCTTGGATTTGGCAAAAACCCCGAATTTCTGCAAAACCGCGGAAATTAAATGCGTCCGCCCAGTTTGGGCCGGATAAGGGTCCATCTTATTTTCCCGCAAAATATGCAATTTTTTAATCCGTTCATTCCTAATTTCATCTAAAGGCATAATCTCAATATATACTAAAAATAAAAAAAAGTTAAGCCCTCCATAAATATAAAAAGGTGGCCTGAAAATCAGGCCTTATCGCTGGAGAGAAATGGCGACATTATCCACTTTATTGCCCCAGAGAAATTTGTCCTCAAACTTTTTCTCTACGAACCCTTTGAGTTCTTTCAAAGATTCCGGATCATGCGGGTTGAGACGTTCCGCCAGATCTTGGTGCGGTTATGATTTTTGTCGCATGCGTTCACCAAGCGCGCGGATTTCTTCAAGGAATTGCGGGTTTATGATTTTTGATACGTCGGCAATCATCTCTCCGGCATAAGCCATGCGTACTAATCGCAACAGAACTTTAGCGGCAAGATTTATGGGAAGTCCAGAAACAACATGGATTTCATCCGGACGCGCCAACGGATCATATGTCTTTCCAACCCATTGGCGCATAGCGGCAATCGCTTCACTCGTGAGTTCGCCGATTTCAGCAATATCGCCATGTACCCAAAGATTATGCCCCCAGGGAAAATAGGTCTCAAGATAACGCTCATTTTCTCCAAGAAACCCCCGGGTCATGGATGGCGCAGGTTTTTTACAAACCAAATATCCTGGTGATCCGCGAGCCGGAGAGCCGTTTTCATCCACAACATCCACATCCATGCCCAGGCCCGGTCCTCCGACGGTCCCGGGATTTTGCGGCATAACCGGCAACGGAGACACAAGACATCCGATAATTTCCGTACCGCCGGAGATATTCATAATGGGCAAACGGCCTTTGCCAAAAGTTTGGCTATACCATTCCCAGATTTTGGGATGGAAAACTTTACCGGTAGAACCAAGAATCCGCAAAGAAGATAAGTCGTGATGGCTAAAATCCTCGCCGATTCCGGCAAGATCAATCATGGCTGATGGCGTAAATCCAAAAATGGTGATTTTGTGCTTTTTAATCAACTCAAACATGCGATGCGCTGATGGGTAAAGATGCGTGCCCTCGTAAAGCACAACGGTTGCGCCGAAAAATAACGCGCCGATGATCTCCCAGGGCGCCATCATCCAGCCGATATTCGTAAACCAATAAAATACGTCATTTTCCCGGCAGTCAAATGCCAATCCGATTTCTTTGGGAACTTGGGCCAAAATACCGCCATGCGTGTGGATTATAATTTTGGATTTTCCGGTGGTGCCGGAGGAATAAAGAATTAAGGCCGGGTGCTCGGCGTCCAGCGCTTCGGTTTGCGGAAAATTATGATGGCCATTTTGCCAGACAAATGAGTCCCAAGACGCATACCGCGCCGCATTTTCATGTTCAAAACTCTTCCAAAAGCGTTGGAAAACCACAATGTCCGAACATACGCGCCGACGCACTTCGTGGAATGTTTCGTCAAGTTTTATTACTTTTCCGGCGCGCTCATATCCGTCGTTCATGAAAAAAAGTTTTGGCGCGCCGGGTAAAATACTCTCCACTATTTCATGCGCGGAAATACGCGACGCCGGCTGCATACAAACCGCTCCGATTTTAAACGCGGCCAGCATAACCGCAACTGCCTCGGGTGAAATCGGCATGCACATGGCGATCCGATCACCTTTCTTGATTCCGTACAACTTCATGGCGCGCGCTAATTTTTTTACCAGATTATGCAATGTCGCATAGGTTACGCGATAAGACGTGCCATTATCCCGCTCAAAAATAAGCGCAGTATTACCACCCCAGCCTCTTTCCACATGCCGGTCAAGACAGTTATGCGTTATATTTGTCTTCCCGCCGAGAAACCACTTAGTCCAAGGCATGCCTTTGGAATCGTCATAGAGCGTATGAAAACGCCTGAACCATTCAACTCCGAGAAAATCCATGGCAGATGACCAAAACCAATTAATATCCGAGACGGATCGCGCAATTAATTCTTCGGCGGTTTTAATGCCGTGCGCATCCATAAATTTTCTTACGCGCGAGTGATAAAGATATTTGCCGTACGGCTCCCAAGCGTATTTTCCCATGGACACTCCTTTTCAAAGGTCGAAACTTAAACAAAAATAGCACAAAATGTGCTATTTCGTCAACTATTTTGAGAAAAATATTATTTAATCTCAAGAATCTCGTACATCACTGCCCCACCTGGAGTTTTTACTTCAAAACTATCTCCCCGACGATGTCCCAAAAATGATTTACCCAACGGCGATTCATTTGAAATCTTTCCTTCCGAAGGATTTGCTTCCTCCGATCCTACAATAGTATATGTTTCTTCTCCATGGTCCGAACGCGCCACCACCGTGGATCCCACTACCACTTGATCCGTACGGTGTTCTTTGGCAATCAAGACTGCATCACGCAGTTTCTCCTCAACTTCCGCGATTTCAGATTCAATCAGCGACTGCTCTTCCTTGGCTTCCTGATATTCGGCGTTTTCCGACAAATCACCCAAGGTCTTGGCATGTTCCAAACGAGACGCAATTTCCTTGCGCTTTTTGGTCTTTAAATCATGCAGATGTTTTTTGAGCTTTTCCAAACCCTCCTCTGAAAGATATTCGGACATAGTGGTTGTAATACTACCTTAAATTTTTAGAGAGTCAATACATGAAATGCACAGGTTCGTTTGTCTAAGCGCACAAAGCACAAATTACACAAATCTAGGTTTTGTGCGTTTATACTATTTTTTATTCTCAAAATACCATTTAAGTATATCCCTTGTTATCGGCGCTGCCACCGTAGACCCTTCTCCGGCATTCTCCACCATGACGGTAATTGTAATTTCAGGATCATCCGCCGGAGCGTAAGCCGTAATCCAGGCATGGGGCAGTTTGCCGTCCCCGGACTGCGCGGTCCCGGTTTTAGCTGACACCCCCACCGAAATTTCCTGCAAAATCCTGGCAGTACCGGATGTTACGGCCTGACGCATCCCGCGGCGCACCTCGCGCAAAACCTCATCCGACACAATTTTATCCTGAATAATTTCGGGATTTCGCTCCCCGAAGACATTGCCGTCTTGATCAAAAATTTTCTTAAGCAGAAACGGCTTCCAAAGAGTTCCGCCGTTGGCAATGGCTGATATCGCGGATGTCAGCTGAAGCGGAGTTACTTTAACCCCGCCTTGGCCAATGGAAACATTATATGTATCACCCACTCGCCATACGGGATCATCCGGCTCATTATTTTTTTTCCATTCCGGATCCGGAATCAAACCATTTTTCTCTCCCGGCAAATCAATGCCAAGCCGCGATCCGAATCCAAACATTTCTGCATATTTTTTTATCCGCTCGATGCCAAGTCCGGGCTGACTTTCGAATCCACCACCAATCATATAAAAATAAACGTTGGCGGATTGCGCGATCGCGTCATAAAAATTTATCCAGCCGTGCTTTTTCCAATCCACGAATATCGATCTCTCGCCGGGCCGATAAGGGTTCGGAATTGCGATAAATCCCTCGTCATAAATGGTTTTTTGCGGATCAATTATTCTCTCGTTAAGCGCCGCCGCCCCAACCACAGGTTTTAAAGTTGAACCCGCAGGAAATTCTCCGGAAATGGCGCGGTTAAAAAACGGCTTCCGGGGATCGGCAATAATCTCATTAAATTCTTTCTGCGAAAGTGAATTACCGAGGCGATTGGCATCAAACCCCGGGAAACTAACCAGGGCGCGGATTTCGCCGTTTCGGGGATCCATGGCCACTACGCTGGCTCCTTTTTGGCCGATAGTGTAGCGCAAGAGCGTGTCATACGCAAATGATTGCCAGGCCCCGTCAAGGGTCAAAGAAATCCCGGCACCCGCCACCGCCCCTTCAGTCAATCGAAAACGGGTTTGGCGTCCGGCCGAATCAATTTCAACGATTTTCTTCCCGTCTTTTCCTCTAAGCTCTAGGTCATAAAACGCCTCAATACCGCTTTTACCCACGAGCGCCGCTCCTTTTAATTCCGGACGCGAAACAAGATCGGCCGCGGAAATATTCCCCGCAAACCCAAGCACGTGGGAATAGGCAAAAGGGTCTCCATAAATTCTCTTATATCCTTCGGCAATTTCAATCCCGGGAATATCTTCCAGCAAAACGGCGCGTGAAAATATTTTTTCTACAAGGTAATCCCCTCCTAAAAATATTCGCGGCGGAAGAATCAAGTTTTGGCCATCGCGCGGAAAACCGGCTTCGTAAAAAAAATCTTCAGGCATTTCCAGAATATCCGACAGACGCCCCACCACATCGCGCAGCAGAGCGCCAGAGCGCAAAAATTCTTCCCGGACAAAAAATATCCCGAACGAGGGCTGATTTTCCGCAAGCGGCTGTCCAAACCGATCAAAAATTACGCCGCGCGGAGGAAGCACCAAGCGCGTAAAAAATCGGTTTTCCTGGGATTTTTTTAAAAATTCGTCTCCCCGCACGATGACAATATTCTGGGTGCGAACCAAAACCCACCCCAACGCCGCACCGACAGCTAAAAGAAAAAAAAACGCCGCATGCCGCGCAACCGGATGTTCAAGCCTTCCTTCGCCCGCCCACTCGCCCCGCAAAGCGCTCACTGAATCCACAAAAATTTCATCGGGATCAATGCTTTTTGTTTTTTGCTTAAATATTTTAATCATGCGAATATCCTAAATTTCTTGCCGAGCGCCAAACCGGCAAAAACGCAAACCGGAATGAGAATCGCCCAAAAAATAAAACCGGTGAGTACGCTCCCCAAAAACGCTGCGGGCATTTGCTCAAAACCGGACGCGCCGTACTCCGCCCCCAGCCCCCCCAAAAAAACCGAAAATAAAACAATAAAAATACCGGCTCCCATGCCGACGATTTGCGAAAAAATAGAATTAATACTGGTAAACCAGAATTTTGCCAAAACCGACGAAGCGAATCCGGAACCATACCCGTAAGTCGGAGTAAAAATTCGCTTTAAAAATTCGGCGGCAAGCGCCGCCACGCCAAAACTTAATATGAATAAACCCCGGGGATAAAGCGATAATGTATCAAAAAATATACCCGCCCATACCGCAAGCCAAATCCGAGGAACAAAAGGTACGCGCCAAAACCAAAAAATAACAACCGATACCGCAAGCGGAATCGGAACTCCGAAAAAATCAACTTTACCCGCGGCTAACCACTCCAAAACAGTCGCCGAAATAATAGTTATAAATATCAATAAAAAACGCATAATTCTTATCTACGGCGCAAAATAAATACCGTTTCCAAAAGTTCGGGCCGCGCTATAAGCACGGCGCGCGCCTCCTGAAATACAGAAGCGGATGGAATTTTTTCATAAGTCACTTTTGCTAAAAACAAATGTAGACCTAATTCGGGAACAAAAACTGCAACCAAGTCGCCTTTATCAATCGCCGCATCTTGCGGAATAAATTCAAGCGAAAATGTACGTCCGCCTAAACCTTTAGCAATAGCGGGAACCCCGAGAGGGAGCAGGCTCACTTCGTGAGTCAGCATGGGATTGGAAGCGATTTCTATTTTGGAAAATCCATTGCCGGCCTCGCGTACAATTCCAACCAAAATGCGATCGCCGATTATAGCCATATCGCCATCGCGAATACCAATTTCCTTACCGCCTTCTGTCACAAGCGCTTCGCGTCCCAATTCGTTAGTGAAAAGAACAACATTTGTAGACAGAAGATCAATGCCGGTTTCTTTTTTAAATTGAAACGCATCTCGAAGCTCTTGATTTTCTTTCTGTAATATCTCGGCCTTAAAACGCTCTGCGATCAACTCCTGATTTTCGCGAATCAGCTCTTTGGCCATCTCTTCAGAAATCTGCTCATTGCCGAATTCGACAAATGATCTGACTCCGGCTGACATTCGCATAAGCGGAGAGACAAGAGAAATAATTCCGCCGCGCAAAACTTCTCCGGCTGCGGTGCGCCCTAAAAAAATAAACACCCCAATAAGGATGGCTGCGATAATTACTCTCCACAATGTATTTCGATGATACATATTGCATTAGAAACCGCTTTTGTGCGCTTGGCTTAAATCGGCGCGGATTCATGGACATTAGCTATCAACACTTCACGCAGGGCGTCAATGTCTTCAAGTATAATTCCGGTACCGCGCGCCACCGCAGTTAAGGGATCATCCGCGACTTTAACCGGAACCCTGGTTTCATCCTGAATCAGAATATCAAGACCGCGCAGAAGCGCTCCTCCGCCCACAAGTAAAATCCCGCGGTGCATAATGTCAGCAACCAATTCCGGGGGAGTCACCTCTATCGCCGCTTTAATGGAATTCACCAAAATATTTATGGAATGACGCATGGCGCGGCGAATCTCGGAATCATCAACAATGACCTCGCGCGGAAGGCCGGTAACCAAATCCCGACCCCGCATGGGCGACTCCAAAGAATCCGGAAGTTCATGGGCGGAGCCTATGGCAATTTTGATATCTTCGGCCGTACGCTCGCCTAAAAGTAATTTATATTCATCCCGCGCGAAACGGATGATATCCTCGTTCAATTTATCTCCCGCAATTTTCAAATCCTTGGAGACCACAATACCGCCCAAAGAAATTACCGCGATATCCGAAGTTCCGCCGCCTATATCCACGATCATAGAGCCCACCGCATCCTGCACCGGCATGCGAACTCCGATGGCCGCGGCCATCGGCTCTTCCACCAAATACACTTCGCGCGCACCAGCGTTTTTGGCGGCATCCTCAACGGCGCGTTTCTCTACTTCGGTAACGCCGGATGGAATCCCGATTACCACCCGCGGTCGCGCCAGCACGGAAAAGACCTTTTCATGCACCTTGCGGATAAAATATTTTAACATCTCCTCGGTTACCTCAAAATCAGACACCACACCCGCAACCAAAGGCCGGGTTGCCACAATATGCGCCGGGGTGCGGCCCACCATGCGCTTGGCTTCCTCCCCGATCGCCACAATCTGGCCGGTTTTTTGGTTTATCGCAACAACCGAGGGCTCATTTATCACAATGCCGCGTCCCCGAACATAAACAAGGGTATTGGCCGTACCCAAATCAATGCCAATATCGTGCGAAAATTGTCCAAATAATTTATTAAACATGATTTATCAACGAATATAGAATTTATTACGAATATACGAATTCGTTTATTCGTTACGGATTCGTTATTCGCTGATAAATATTCTGCGCTGGTACTAAAATCACATTCCCCGAATTTCTTGCTTTCAATTCAACCATACGCTGCGATAATGTTTTCTCGCTCACCACCACTCTCCACGGAATTCCTATCAAATCCGCGTCCGCGAATTTCTCACCCGCGGTCTTATCGCCGCGATCATCGTATAACACCTCAACCCCCTTGGCAAGCAAATCATTATATAACTTTCCGGCGACCCCGGGTACCGGATCATCACTAAGTTCTAAATTCTTAGTTCTAAGTTCTATAAGGTGTACCTTATACGGCGCTACGCTTTCCGGCCAAATAATGCCGTTCTTATCATTGTGCACCTCCACAATCGCTCCCATAACGCGCCCGAGTCCCAGACCGTAGCATCCCATGATAACCGGGTGTTTTTTGCCTTCTTCATCTGTATAACTAAGGCCGAACGCGTCCGAAAATCTGGTTTTTAATGGAAAAATATTCCCGACCTCAATGGCTTTTTTTTGCGCCAATTTTTCCTTGGCGGCGCCGCACTGCGGACATTTTTTTTGCTCGCCTATAATTTCATTATTTATCCCGATTTCACATTTTTCGCAAAGATAAATCGTATCTTCTCCGGCATCGGTCAGGGTCTGAAATTCATGAGAATATTTGGAAAATGTACCGCCGGAGGCAAACGTTAAATATGTCCTGTCGCCAAGGCCGACTTTCGCAAAAATATTTTTGTACGCTATTTTTGCCTGTTCATAATATTTTTCAAAATCCTTTTCATCCGCGTGGAACGAATAAAGGTCTTTCATGATAAATTCCCGGCCGCGCAAAAGTCCAGATTTGGCACGAAGTTCATTGCGGAATTTTGTTTGGATTTGATACAGTCCCAGCGGCAAATCACGGTAGGACGACACAAAACGCCGGGCAAGCGGTACCACAATTTCCTCATGGCTTTGCCCAAGCACTAAACGTCCGCCCGATGCAAGCTCCGTATGAAAAAGCACATCAATTTTATCGCGTCCGGTTTTTTCGTAATTTTCGATCGGATGCAAAGCGGGCATCAAAATTTCCTGCGCCGCTAAGGTCTCGTTAAGCTCGTGGCGTATTATATTTCCGATTTTATTCAACACCCGCAAACCCAGAGGTAAAAACGAGTATATTCCCGCGATTTCTTTGGCAACAAAACCGCCGCGGATAAGCAAGTCCGCGTTTTTTGCAACTTCATCTTTAGGACTTTCCCGCAAAGTTTTCCCAAAAAGTTCAGATTGTAACATATTACAATTGTATCCGAAACTTAAAGAAAATAAAAGACAATATTCACCCAATTATTTTATTTTAACATTCTATGTCCGATCGGACATAATGTGTTAAAATAAAATTCTAACGCACTTTTTAATGTAATCCTCCATCCAATCCTACTACATGAACATAAGGAATAAGCTGTCTTTCGGTAAGTTCCTCAAATAAAACTTCCGGCAGGGCTCGGGTTCCCATCCACACACTTTTTTGAAGCGGTTCATAGTCGCAAGCCAGCAAACGGGTGCGAAGCCATCGCCGTTGATTCCTCAAATTCTCTGGTATGTCAAAAGTCACAAGTCGTATCTTGCCATCCTCAACTAAAAGTTCATCCTTACCATCAATAGATTTAAAATGCCGCCTCCCTTCTTTAGTAATATACCACACTGCTTTTTTCTTTGAACCATTCAGGGTAAGAAGTCCCCTGCTTTTTAATCGCGACAGTGTGGTTGAAATACTGCCCCGGGAATATAATGAAAAATCGTGGGGACATTTTTCAGCTATACGTTCTGCATCCCGCAGGGCCTTTCTAAAACTTACGCCGCGCGGCAAAAAAAGCGAGTTAATCAGCATTGAAGACGCACACAGGGTCAAATGTTCCAATATTTGCATACCTAGAGATTTTCCCATATATGCAGTAAATAAATTTATTCTAACACTTAGTGTCCGATCGGACACTAAGTGTTAGAATAAACCACATCACCTCTAAAACCTCGATTCAACTGGCAAAATTTGGATGACTCCCTTCAATTCATACCACGCATAATCCGATATAGATTTCCATATTTATTTTATTAATCTATATGTAATCAAAAATACTACAAAAAGTGTTCCGTAAGCAACTGGTATTACAACTTCAACAGGCACACCAATAAAATTAAGAAAAATACTGAACAAAAGAACGGGAATAACAATAATATACAAAGAGAACCAAGAATCGTAAGACACAATAAAACTTCCCAAAAAACCAGTTAAAGAAGCGGTGGCTAAAATTACCAATGAAACAAGAATTAATTTCTTCATCAAAATAATAACGGCATCATAAGGTTTTAACTACCCTTCTTATATGTTCCACCAGCGTTGCCGTATATCCGGCTTCGTTGTCGTACCAGGAAAAAACTTTTACTAAATCGTCACCCAGCGTGCGCGTTAAAGTTAAATCCACAATCGCGCCGTAAGGCTCGCCTATAATGTCGGATGATACGATCGGGTCCTCAGTAACTTTTAAAGTTTTTGTCCATCGCGAATCCTGCGCGGCTTTTTTAAAAACTTTATTTACTGTATCAGCCGATACGCTTTTTTCGGTCAGCACTGTCATAATACTTAAAGAGCCGGTGATGGTAGGTACACGTATTGATTCTGCCTGAAATTTGCCTTCCAATTCCGGAATTGATTTAATCACCGCCTCGGCCGCTCCGGTGGTGGATGGTACTATATTTGTAGCCGCCGCCCTTCCTCTCCGCGGGTCTTTGGCATCAGGACTATCAACCAACTTTTGGGTGGCGGTATACCCATGAACCGTGGTCATCACCGCGCGCTTCACTCCAAAATTATCCAACATAATCCGCATAACCGGGGCCACGGAATTAGTTGTGCAGGAAGCGTTGCAAGTCATAGGGTGCTTGCCGTCAAATCGGTCGTCATTCACACCCACCAACGCAGTAATCACATCTCCACTGGCTGGCGCGGTAATAACCACACGTCTAGCCCCCGCATCCAAATGGGCTTTGGCTTTGGCGCCATCCGTAAAAAATCCTGTGGACTCTACCACAATATCAATTCCCAGTTCTTTCCATGGAAGTTTAATCGGATCTATTTCGGCAAAAACTTTAACTTCTTGTCCATCAACCGTAAAATGCCCGTCTTTATCCTCAACCGATTTTGAATACCTGCCGTAGACGCTGTCGTATTTCAAAAGATATGCCAAGGTTTTTGGGTCGGTAAGATCATTTACCGCAACAACATCCAGTCCCGGCAATTCAAACGTATCCCGGAAAAATGACCTTCCGATCCGACCGAAACCATTTATTGCAATTTTTACGGGTTTCATATAGAGTTATTATAGCACACTAAAACAGGAGGTGGGAATATGCAAGAGAAAAGGGAAAGATTTGATTTAAAACAAATAGAAATCATAGGCGAAAACGCACTATTTATCATTCTATGGGGATGCTATGCATATCTTTGGTTCTCTAGAGATTTCTTTTCTTGGCTTTCCTATGATCCTTCTCGCCCTTATCTTTTTCATCACATTTTGGATGGCGCGATAATTTCGTTTGTCGCCACGCTTGTAACCGTTGTCGTACTTATGATTTTTTAAATTTTTTATACCGCCCAAAGGGGGCGATTTTTTATTCCATAATCGCCTCCGCGACCCTCGTAATCGCCCGCACATATGACGCCAGACGCCAAGCAATATTACGCTCCTCTTTAATTTTTTGTACTTCCCGAAAAGCTTCGGTTAGTTTCTCATCAATTTTAGCAAGAACTTCGTCCTCGCTCCATTGCTCTCTTTTTTTATTCTGTATCCACTCAAAATAGGAACCGACCACTCCCCCGCTATTGGCTAAAATATCCGGCAATACTTCAATTCCTCGCTCGGTGAGTATTTTTTCGGCCTCCGGCGTTACCGGCCCGTTGGCCATTTCCAAAATAACTTTGGCGCCGATTTTTTCGGCATTTTTTCCGTTGATTACATCTTCAAGCGCAGCCGGAATCAGAATATCCACCGGCATCTGCAATAGATCATCGTTGGTAAATTCGCGACAAGGAGTACCAGATGCCAACCGTTCCTCGGAAACCGCATAACATTTAGCGCGATCAATCAAGCCGGTTCTTTCTTTTACATCCAAAACTTTTTTAATATCAATACCGTCTTCTTCATGAAGCGCGCCCTTGGAGTCGGAAATGGCAACGATTTTAAATCCTTTTTCATAGAGAATCTTGGCAATGTTTGCGCCCACATTTCCGAAGCCCTGTACTGCCACTGTTTCAAATTTTAGGTTGTAGGTTATAGGTTGTAGGTTAAGAAACTCACGCAAAATCACGTAACCGCCGAATCCTGTGGCAATGTCGCGGCCGCAGGATCCGCCTTTATCTATGGATTTTCCAGTAAAAGTCGCTGGAGACCACTTTCCGACCAATTTCGAATATTCATCCGTCATCCAATCCATAATTTGCGGCGTGGTGCCAACATCCGGTGCCGGAATATCTTTGTCCAGACCGATTTCTTGCCAAATCGCACGGATATAGGCGCGAGAAAGTTCTTCCAATTCCTGCGAGGACAACTTACGCGGATCTACTTTTACCGCGCCCTTTGCTCCGCCAAACGGCAATTCGGCGAGCGAAGTTTTCAAAGTCATTAAAGAGGCCAGTGCTTTTACTTCATCTAAATTTGAATCAGGATGGTAGCGAATACCACCCTTATACGGCCCAAGGGTGTTATTATGCTGAACCCGCCAGGCCTGTAACTTTTGGCCGGAACCGGTTGAAATTTCAAATTCCAATACTTTATCCGGTTTTTCCAGGCGTGTTAAAATATCGCCTGATATATGGGTGATCCGTACGGCGTCTTCAATGAATTTTTGGGTGTTTTCGAAAAAGCTTGACAAATTTTATTGATCTGTTATCTTAATTAAAGGTCTTGAAAAAACGAGGTGTCCAATGACGAAGTTATTAAAATTTTGCTGTTTTTTATTGCTTATAAGCATATGTTGGACTAGTTGGGAAGTACTACTTGATGAGACGCTAAAAACTCATGTTATCTCTGAAAAAATTCTCAACCTTTTATACATTCAGGTCGGCGAACTAATCTTACTCCTTGGCTGTTCTATTTTCTGTGATCTGTACAGTGATTCGCGCAAATATATCTGTACGTCTTTATTAATTTTAGGGTTTGCCGTAGTGCTAAGTATTACATTCCCGGCTTTTATCGCTGTACTTTTTATTCCGCCTTTGAGTTATTTACCTTGGCACATCGTAACTCTTCGCGCTTTGGCACTTACGATGTTTCTTCTTGGAGGAATAGGCACACTAGGAATGGTCACTATATTTTCTTATCGCTTTGATCCGATTATTCTTAAATATGTATGGGGGATGAAGCCGGGGCCGTGGCATAAAGAACGTTTTATGAACAAATTTTAGATCCGGGGCAAACTCGGATTTTTCATTATTCAACTAACCTGCCAGTTAGAATTCTCTATAGATCACCCATTCGGATAAGATTCTGTCGCAGGGCTCTCTTTTTTTCTCTGTAACAAGTAATTATATGCGCCAAGGGCAGCTTTTACCGCATCTCCGGCCGAGATGTTGTTTTGCTTGTAAGGATCATCTGTGATGTCTCCGGCGGCAAAAATTCCGGGACGCGAAGTGGAGGCATGCTTGGAATCAATAACTATTTGGCCGTATTTATCAAGATCCACCAATCCTTTTACCATCTCAGAATTGGGAACTGATCCGATTTCAACAAATATCCCACCGACTTCCAAAATTTTTTCTTCACTGGTTTTACGATCTTTGTATTTCAAACCGGACACGAATTTATCGCCAAGCACTTCAAGCGTTTGCGCGTTCAAAATAACCGTCTTTAACTTCGTATTTTTCTTGATTTCTTCCTGCGTTACCGGATCACCCTTAAGCGCCTCGCCATATTCCACCAAATAAACTTCCTCGGCATACGGAAAAAGATCAATCACGGCTTCAAGTCCGGCATTTCCTCCGCCTACCACCACGACTTTTTTTCCACTAAATAACGGAGCATCACAGGTTGAACAATACGCCACTCCTTTGCCGTTTAAGCGGTCCTCTCCGGGTATGCCGAGTTTTCGCCGTCGTGCGCCAGCGGCAAGAATCACCGCTTTTCCTTCATATACATTTCCCGGCTCGGTTTTTACCTGAAAATCACAATTCCGACCGCCATCCGTACATTTAATTGATTTGACTTCCACCGCTCTTTCCGGCGTTTTAATATCAACCACATCTGAATACGCCCGCACATGATTTTCAAATTTCTTGGCCAGATCAAAACCGGATATATGCGGCTCGCCGATCCAATTTTGAATATCATCCGACACAATGGATTGTCCGCCGAAGGATTCGGTAATTAAAACGGTTTTTAATTTTTTGCGCGCACAATAAACCGCCGCCGCAGCTGCGGCCGGACCTCCGCCTATGATAATAACGTCATACATATGGATGTAGAGGCAATCATAAACGCAACTATTTACGCAACAATTACGCAAATTGCGTTTAATATTGCTTCTACGGTTGAACGCTTTTCGGGTCTATCCCGGGCACGGTATCCGGCACTAATTCCGGGCCGCGGTTTTTGAATCCCCGATAAAACGCGCGAATCTGGTCTTTTTCCGAATCAGTCAGATGTTCCCCGGATACATCAAATTTTAAAACCCTGGTCCAAGCCGTAACCGCGATATCCGCGTCATTGGCGGAACGCGGAGCCATGACAATTTTTGATCCGCCGAATTCTTTTATAATTCCTTTCAAATCGTCAACAATTGTCAGCGATACAGCCGGTCGGTACGCAATCCAAATTCCACCATGCTCCAAATTATGGATAAATAGCATATCATTAACCTCATAGTCATAAATACCCCAATTGGCCTGCTGGCCATAGTGGCCGCCGGATGAAGGAGGATTAGAACTATAGGGTTTGGGCGGAGTATCATTTAAACCAATATGCTTTTGCCCCACATCCTCATAATATGCACCGGGAAGATTTGCCGTCTTTTCCTTGTTATAACGCACAATCCAATAAATACTGCCCGCCAATATGACCACGACCGCGATAATCCAAATAACGCGCTTTAATTTTTCCCTCCGCGCCGCCTCTACGGCACGAATTTTCTTAAATTCTCCTTTTGAAAAATTAATATCTGCCATATATATAAAATATCATGAGTTCTCTTTTTTTACAAATTTGCCCTAATATGCGTTTTAAGTTATCGTAATAATAGTTCGTTAAAAGAGGTAAAAATGCCGAAAAAACATGACCACGAATTTTATCTGATTTTTGTACAAATTAAATCATATTATGTATTGCTCAGAAAATGCCAAGTAAAAGGCTGCGAAAAAATTTTAACGAAGCGCTTCGGCATAACTACATCCAGACCAGGGTGTAGGAGTATCCATAAATATTCATTTACCCGCCTACCGCAAAGATTGACTACGGATATTCGAAAAATCATCAAAAATATCCAACTCAATATCAACAAGCAATAAAAAAACACTTTTATAATCGATCTTTTTTCGCGCGCTGCTGTCGCAAATATATAAGTGCCCCGTATAATCCCCCGAAGTCGCCCAAAGCGGCTTTTTTTATCGGCGGGGGAGGCAAAATGCGCTGATAGATTTTATCCAAATGCGCCCGTACACGCGACATGGGGATAATGTTCATCACCGACCCTCCGACCACAATAATATCGGGCGACCAGAACACAATTACGTTGTTCAAGGCAACCGCAAGCCATCGCGCCAATTCATTTTGTATAACCCGGCGTTTTATTAAAGCTGGGTCTTTATGAAAGCGTTTTTTTATGCCGTTGCCTGAAAGATAAGTGCGGAGCCGCGTATCATCCCAACTTTTTCTATACGCGCCCGCATTGACAATCTCATATGAGGGCTCATAACCACGCGCATGCGGATCAATTTTTCCATTAACTATTTTTGCCCCGCCCAAACCAGTGCTTACCGTAATATAGGCAACGATCTCTTTGCTCTTACCTGCCCAGAATTTGGCCTCCCCCAGTCCCGCCAAGGCGGCATCATTTTCTAAATACGTCGGGACGCGAAAAACCTTCTCAAATTTTTCTTTCAGATACACTCCCATCCATCCCTTGATATTGGCTCCGCCGCCTACAATAATAGATTTTCTACGGTCAAATGATCCGGCGATTCCTCCTGCAACCGCCTTGATTTTTTCCCCCGCCGCAAGTTCTTGCGCTGCATCCAAAATTATCTTAATCCCCTTACGGGCAGTTTTAGGCGTTGGTATAACTCTAACTTTTCCAAGCCGCTTGCCATCAAAAGATACCCCGATCCGGGTTTTAGTTCCACCAATATCAAAAAGGATATATACCATTTTGCTATTATATCATGATATAATGTTTATATGAACAAGAAGTATTGGTGGCAATCAGCAGTATTCTACGAGCTCTATGTGGACAAATTTGCCGATGATTTCCGCGGACTTGCCAAACGGCTGGATTATTTGGAGACGCTTGGCATAACCGCCATTCACATTCTTCCCCATTACCCATCTCCCATGGTGGATGACGGATATGATGTTTCTGATTACCGGAATGTCAGGCCGGAACTCGGTACACTCAAAGATTTTGAAATATTTATGCGCGAAGCGAAAAAACGCGAAATTCACGTAATTCTTGATTTGGTGCTGAACCACGTGTCACAGGAACACCCATGGTTTAAAGCTGCACGAAATTCAAAAACCGATCCGATGCGCGATTTTTTTCTTTGGTCCGAAACCGGAAAAGAACTGCGAGATACGCCAAATATGTTTCCGCACTTAAAACTACAAAATTCACAAAATTGGATATATAATCCCGCAACACGTGATTATTATTTTACAACATTTTATGCCGAACAGCCGGACTTAAATTGGAATAATTCTAAAGTTTTTACGGAAATGACATCCATCATGGATTTCTGGATTAATTTGGGCGTTGACGGATTTAGAATTGACGCCGCCGGACATCTTATCAAAAAAGAGGATACGGGATCAAAAGGTATTCCGGAAACGCATGTAATCTTGAAACAAATCCGCGCGCATCTTGAAACATGCGCGCCGCACGCAATGCTGCTCGCCGAAGCACATGATCAGATTGAATTAGTAAAACAATATTTCGGCGGAGAAAATTGTGATGAGTGCCACGTGGTGTATCATTTCCCTCTGGCGGAACAATTGATTCTGGCAGCGTTAAGAGATGACAATTCATCCGTAAATAATATGGTTCGCGCGTCTTTTGACATCCCCGTCAACGGCCGTTGGGCCGCTTTTTTACGCAATCATGATGAACTTTCTCTGGCTACCTTATCAGATGCGGAACGAAACGAACTCTTTGCCTATTGCGATCCTGAACACAAATACGCATTTCCAACCGGCAGTAATATTTCAATGCGTATGGCAAATATATTCAAAAAGAACCCGGAAAAAATACGCCCGGCATTTGATATGTTGCTGCGATTACCCGCCGTGCCGATTATTTATTACGGAGAAGAAATCGGAATGGAAAACGATACTACGATTGGAACGCCTCGCGATACGCGCCGCTATGTTCGCGGAAAATTTGACTGGCAACTTGCAAAAATTCAACAAAGTGATCCTGACTCTTTATTTAATTTTATAGGGAAACTCACACGGGAACATATGCGCGTCGCGCAACGCGGACTTAAATCATAAACCCGGCTTCAAACCGCGAGTCAAGTGGTGCGGAGTATCCGGAGGAATATAATGCGGTTTTATGCCGTTTCTGGCATGAAAATCCGCGGCAAGATAGAAAAGACGTTCATATTCCTTGGCCGATCTTTCCCAGGAAAAATCTTTCTCCATAGCCGAACATTGAAGCTTTCGCCAAGATGCGTGATGCTTCCAATTTACGAATGAACGTATAAGCGCAATCAAAAATGCCATAGGATTAAATTCATCAAAGAGAAAGCCGGTTCCTTCCTGGGTTTCTGGATTAAAATCTTCAATGGTATCGGCCAGTCCCCCTACGCGCCGCGCCACCGGAATAGCGCCATAACGCATGGCCTCCATCTGGGTAAGACCCGAGGGCTCAAAATTAGAAGGCACTAACACCACATCCGCTCCCGCAAAAATCAAATGGGGCAATACTCCGTCAAATTGCAATTGCGCTCTTACTTGATCTGGAAATTTTTTCTCAAGATCCTGGAAATAAGTCATGATTTCAATCTCGCCCGTACCCATAATTATAATCTGAGATCTGGTTTCTTTGAGAAAGGACTCTATGACGGGCGGAAAAAGCGAGAATCCTTTTTGCTTTGTCAGCCGCGATACAATTCCGGACAAAAAAATCTGTTGACCCTGCGGCAAGCCGAAATGTTTCTGCAGGTATATTTTATTTTCACCTCTCCGTTCCAGATTTTTTACGGAGAAATTAGCGGCCAAATAATTATCGGCGGCCGGATTATTGGTTTCGTAATCAATCCCGTTTAAAATTCCGAAAATGCGATCGCGGCGCTCGCGCAAAATGCCGTCCAGCCCCTCTCCAAATTCTTCGGTCATGATCTCTTGCGCGTATTTCTGCGAAACCGTATTGATGACATCGGCATACAAAATTCCGCGGCGCATCGCATTAATATTTTCCATACGCAGATCAAAAAAATCAGGTATGGATCCGTAACCATTATCCAACTCAGATTCCGGTATAAACCGGTGATCGCCCTGCGGTCCTTGCGAATTCAAATTATGAATAGAAAATACGCTGGCAATTTTCCGAATTTTTTTGTATTCGCGGTAATCCGTGGCCAAAAAATTCGGCAAAAAACCGGTCATCCAGTCGGTAGCTACCAAAATATCCGGCAGCCAGTCACTCCCATGATTTAAAAATTCCAGACAACCACGCGTAAGAAGCGCAAAACGCACCGCATCGTCTTTGTATCCGTAAATATTGGAGCGCAATTCGTAATATTCTTTGTTTTCCAAAAAATAAGTGATAGTGGGGCTGTGCGGATCATCCGTTGAATCACAACGAAGCACATTACAAATCAAGCGCGTACCGCTTTGTTCCGGAGCTGTAGGCACATCCAGACCCTCATATTCCATATTAAACGGAGGAAGGGATCGCTCAATCGTGCCGTAACGCGGAATCATGACCCGCGCATCATGCCCCAATTTATTTAAAGCCCTCGGCAAAGAAAACATTATCTCGCCCAGACCCCCAACTTTGGCAAACGGCGCTTCTTCAGAAGTAACAAAAAGAATCCTCAACGGAGGTTTTTTGCCTAGAAATTTAATTAAATCATTAGCAAAGCGCATAAAACATTACAGTTTTTAGAAAAATTTGTTATGTGCTAATCAATTTTTTAAATTCCTCCACCATCGGAACTTGTTCCGCCTCCACGCCATAGTATTCGGCCAAAGAAAGCGCGAACCAATCAGCCAAGATCAAAGAAGAAAAAATTGCCTGAAGCCGATTTTTCCCATGAATCATAACTACTTCCACCGGAAGCTTACGCGCGCGATACATTTTTTCAAGAATTTTCATTCTTTTTTGAATCCGCGGGTGATCACCCGCATCTTTTAAGAAAATAAAATGAAATGGCGCGTTTAGTTTTTTACGCTCTTCGACGCGAGTCCGCGCTCGCCGCACATCAACGTTAGTCCGCGCTTGAAGATCAAATCCGGTCATTTCATTATGATTTAACTCCGGCAAAACATTGGCAAATGCCGGGATTTTTCCGGTTTCATTGAGTTTGATTTTCCAAGCATATCCCACCGCACGGTTCCTGACCGAGGTATAAATGACCGGAACACTCTTTCGCAATTTTTTTGCCAACGCCACCCCCTTTGTCCGATAAAGTTCTGCATTAATAAGATGATATAACTTACTGGTTAGAATGAGCGCCGGATCTTTTCGCATTATTTTAAGAAGCGCCCGTAAATTAAACCCCAAACCCATCCGCGGCTGAATCCCGATATCCGGCATCTGCACATACGGTATGCTATATTTACGCGCCATATTCAAAAGCTTGCCGCCGATAGAAATCGCGGCGAGCGGAAAACCAAGCGATCGAGCCGTCCGGAAAGCATCCAGTGCCTCCTCGGTGTTGCCTGAATAAGAGTCAACGATGATAAGAGTTTTTTTTCTATCTTGAACGGAAATTTCCGGCAAACCATAATTTTTATGAATGATGACCGGCAATGATGGGTCGTAAGCCAGAAGAAGCTCGGCCGCCAACCCGGATCCTCCCATTCCGGCAATCACAAAACGCTCGTATTTTCTCAAACGAGCTTTATTCTCGATTTTAGGGACGTACAAAAATTGTTTATTAAAATTTTTTATGGAGTCATACATGCTCATATCTGACAAAATTATTTATAAATATCCCTTCTGTGACCAACTTTAAGAACTATAATATTGCCATCATTAATATCAATAAATACTCGATAATCTCCGATTCTAAAACGCCACTCTCCGAAAGCGGCGTCTTTTAATTTATCGGCAAAATGCAATGGATTCGCCGTGCTAACATAAAAATCCAGTTTCGTAATAATCCGTGTTTGAATATCTTTCGGAAGGCATTTTAAATCTTTAAGCGCCGATAACTTAAAATAATATTTCATAACTTGAATATGGATTTCAATTCTGCCGAAGAATAAAGTTTTTTCTCTTTGCGGACTTTAGCGATGGCCGCCTTGAAAATGCTGGATTGCGCCATTTCCAAATCTTCCGCCGACAACTCAAGTTTAGCCTTTATTTGCTCATATTGCTCCAAAGGCAAAATAACCACCGGCTTTTTGCCGATGATTTGCGGTTTTACACCACGGATTTGAAATAAAATTTGTTTGGTAGTCATGACTTAACAATAGCAAATTTCAACAGCGATGTCCAATCCACAAAACCTATTCCAAAAATTTAAAAGTGGAGAGGATTTGACGAAAAAATGTTTTAACGTCTTGAATGGGACGATGATAAATACTAACTACGACAACGCCACCATTGGGATGCCGGATCTCTGCATTTGATTTGGTAAATGTGCCTTCAGTTTCAATATCCCAGTCAATCGCCGCCCTTAAATCATCCTGCTTAAAATTTTCACAACGTGCATTTTCCGGATATGCTCCACAATAAGTAATACCCATCATATTAAGACTATTTTGAGAAATATACCCGTAAGTCAAGATATAGGATATACCATTTAATTTCCCGTCCCAAGAAATCTCCCGTTCTGCATCAAATCCTTTCTGCATAGTAAGGTCTGCCGGATGCTTTATCTCAAACCCGTATTTTTCGTTGCGGTAGGTTTGCCATCCCGAAATATCCGCCTGCCCTAAACTCGGTTTGGGACATTCTGCAAACTCGCAATTGGGGCCGGTGGGGCCGACTTTTGACCCGTCGGGGCAGAGTTTTGCATCCCGGATGCAAACAATTTGTCTGGGTGTGGATTGAAAATAATCCAGACCCATCAAATATCCACCCAATAGCAAAATCCCTACGGTAAGGGATAGAACTATAATTTTGAAATTCATTAAATTATTGATAATGATTATTTATATCTATAATTTCTACAGTATCTTTTTGCATAAAAATAAATATAGCACGATATTTCTGATCAATTCTAAAACTCCAGAACCTAAATTGTTTTGGTTCTAAGAGCTCCGTTTCTAGGCTTGGATGAGAAATATTTTGCTCAAAAAGCAGTTTTTGTTTATCAAACTTTTCCTTAAGCTTTCGTTTCTTAAGAAATTCTACTAGCCGAGGATTTAATGGCAAAATTGTCATGCATTAAAATAAGACGAGTCCATGAGCCCTTTTTCTAAGCTTTTTAAGAACTCTGCGTTATATTTTTTGGTTGCCTTAAATGCCTGCATTATTATTGCGGGGTTTCGGGTGGGTGGCGGAGAAAAAATATCATTCTCGATTTCCCTGCGCATTTGTTCATAGCGCATTGTTTTCTCGACCAATGTCTCGTATTCTTTTTTAGGTATAGTAACTGTATTCATATTCTTATGATAGACACTTTATATGCTGTTGTCAAATTAAATGATTACTTAATAAATTTAAAAGTGGAGAGGATTTGATATAAAACAGCATCTTCCCATCCTTCATTTTTACTTTGAAACTCAAATATATTACCGTTTTCAAAAAAAGGTGGCTATAAGGGGTCTGTTATCAGCAGTAAATTTTATTACCTCATTATTGCCTGTGGGTATTTTAAACATTTATGCAATATCTGTAAAAATACGGGCATCTTTCATTTCGCGTAAAATCCGCGCCGGGGTTTCGGCCAGCGATCCGGTATTCTGCAAAACGCGCGCTAACGCAGGCCGTTTATCTTCGCCGGCAACATATACAATTGACTGATGAATTTCGTTGCGGAGAAACGGCAAACGCAGGGTTATACGCAAAGGGGTCAAACTTTTTTGCGGCGTGGCATCATACCCCAACACCCATTTATCCTCTTCCTCAAATAATTTATTAAATAGCGCCGGATTTTCCGGATACGGCAAAATACCGGCGGTATGCCCATTATCCCCGATTCCCTGCGTGGCGAAAATTTTTCCGTCCGGATGCGCTTCTTTCCAGGCACGAAGCTCTGATTCATACGAATGAACGCTTTCCTGCAACCCTTCCAGAACTTTGCCTTGCCGCCATTCTTCAGCAATAACATCATTGGTCTTTCCACCCCAAGGATGTAAAAAAACAGCACCCGCCCGTTGCGCCTCCAAATAAAATGAGGTGCTTTGCAAAGACAAAAAATTGCTGGCAGAAATATCCGGACTGTAGCGCTCATCTAAAACACCTATGGTGGCGCGAGCGCCAAAGTGTCCGATATTTATTTCTTTGAGCAGATGCAGGGCCGATCCTCCGGATACAAGAAAAAGTATAGGGCTTGGTTCACAGGCCTCAAAAGAAAGATTGATCACGCTCCCGGCGCGCCGGAGCGCATTCATATTATTTTGGCAGCGAATTATTTCCATTATTATACTTAAATCATCGAAATTTCTATTGCGAATAACATTATAAAATTTCCTGCACCCTTCTGCGCATCTCTTCTAATCCCATCATATCACGCTTGTGATAGCGGATGAATCCTTCGCGGTCCACGAATAATGTCTCGGGCATGGAAAAACCGTTAATGGCTTGGTACAGCGTATCATCCGGATCAAGCAATAAAACAATCTTGCTGGTGACGCCGTATTCATCCGAATATTTTTTAGCAATTTCCAACGTTTCTCTGCGATCAACCGCAATTACCGTAATCTTACCGCCGAATTCCTGCTGAAGAGCGGCCAAATCCGGCAATTCTTTTTTATAATACGGAGACCAGGAAGCCCAAACATTTATCACCCTGGGTTTGCCGCGAAATTCGGATAAATTCACGGCCTTTCCCGTGTAATCGCTAAGGATCAATTCCGGCATACGCTTATCTTCCGGAGAAATAGGAACCTCAACCACATCGCGCCAGCTTAAAATGTAATAAACAGCTCCCGCGGCAATAACAACTGCTATAATAAACCAGAATATCTTGCCGCTCATAGATGAAGCGCTTCTTTTAGCTCCGGTTGATCAAACCCCACGATAATTTTTCCGTCAACATCAATAACCGGCACCCCGAGCTGTCCGGATTTTTGGATCATTTCATCACGCGCCCCTGCGTCTTGGGCCACATTTTTTTCTTCATACGCCACGCTGTTTTTTGCGAAAAATTCTTTGGCCATCTTGCAGTAAACGCAGGCAGGGGTGGTATAAATTTTTACGTTAACCATTTATCTTTAAAACACTAACAGCACCAACAGAAACTAACAGCACTAACAGTCTACGTTTTTCTATTCGCGCTGTTCGCATCAAGCGCCAAAGGCGCTTTTGTTCGCGCTGTTCGTGATTCTTTATATTACCTCATTATTATAGCATGTCTTGCAATAAATAACAGGCGCCTCATCTTGAGTATAGTTGGTCGTAAATGATGCTCCGCATTTATCACATGTCCGGGGAATTACCCGCAAATTTTTTATCCACTGGCTGAATTTCTCATCAATCCGGCAAAAAGGGCACTGCCGCGGCAAGGGAAAATTTCTTTCCCGCAAGAATTTTAATTCCATGGGTATAATCCGGAATCCCTTGCCGCAAGTCGCGCATTCAATAACTTCCTGAAGTATGGAGTCA
Source organism: Parcubacteria group bacterium GW2011_GWA2_45_30 (assembly GCA_001001625.1). Classification (GTDB taxonomy): domain Bacteria; phylum Patescibacteriota; class Minisyncoccia; order Sungbacterales; family HO2-52-23; genus LCKU01. The sequence continues at coordinate 28,165 of LCKU01000001.1, forward strand.
AGGGCGTTTTTAATATGATCCGGCAGGTCTCCCGCTTTTTGGGTAATGGGGTAAGTTCTTTTCTCCTCATCCAGCCATTTATATCCTTGAGTCAGTGCCTCTTCTTTCGTGAGAGGAAAAAATCTCTGCGCCAGCGTGTCATTATACGGAAACGCGCTTAATTCTGCCGGAAAAAACTCCCCGTATTGATATATTATCTTTCGGATTTCGTGTTTCGAATTTCGGATTTCGGAAATGTACGGCATCTCGTCCATGTGCTTTTTAATTTGCGGCACAAGTTTTTCATATTTTTCCTTGGAATATTTTTTATTCAAAATACAATACTTTCCTTTCCGTAATCCCGCACACCCGAAATTATTATCCCCTCCAAAGGTAAATTGACAATAATCCAACGAATGTGCATTAAGTCCCGACTCCACACAAAATTTAAGATTAGCGCTATCTTGACCAACTGCGCATGATTCATAAGATAATTGCAGATTATTGCCCCAGGCCGATACGTCATAACAATCCTTGATTGGCGGCAAAGAAAGCATAAAAAGAAATTTACTGTCTTCGGCAGGACCCCATATTTCATAACATTCTTTACAATTTTTACACTGAAAATAATGACTGCCGCTGGAATTTACGGAAAAATCATCCATATGCGGCTTAGGCAACAGAGTTTTCCAGTGTTCTTCGGATATGCGCTTGGCTTCCTGATATTTGGCAAAAGAGCCGAGATCCCATTTTTTCATTTCTTCTTTATACCCTTCGGGGCTGTATTGCTTGTTGAAAATGCGATACTTTTGATTGCGCAGGTTCGCTGAAGCAAAACAATTTTGGCATCCATGGGAGTCACGTAGAAAAAAACAGTCCAGCGATTCCGATACCTGACTTCTCAAACCCGCACACCGGGAATTTTTATAGGAGTGCATGGAATCATAGCAAAGCTCGGATTGCAAAATTAAGGAAGAATCCAATATATCGCGACAATTTTTAATATATACGCCGTGCGCGCAATCCTCATCAAAATCCGCCTGATAAATCAAATAACAATTTTTCAGGTTTCCAGCGTGGTTAACATAGGGAGAGTTTATAAGCGAAGTTATTTCTATTGATAATCCGGGCCGCGGCGCCTCATGAAACAAATCATTATATTGCTAGAAAAATGGCTTGGAAAAATCATACTCGCGCCCGTACTGATACGGATCCCATTTATCCGACCACCAGCACTTTTGGCAATATACCGGATATGTATATTCCGGGGCGTAACTAGAAATCATATTTTTTCCGCACAAATCGCACTTTCTTTTATAAAACGTCCGCTCATTCCGAAATAACAAACGCAGCTGTAGCCGGCAGTCCGGACAAAACGTAGGCGGCGGAACGTGAATTTTTTCATAAAATGCAAAGTCCTCCGGTTCGATAGTGAACCCGCTTTTACAATTTTGACAGGTTTTTGTTTCAGGACGTATCATACTTTATAGCAAAGTTAAAAACTCCTCAACGGTCAAGCCGGATTGTGTAATAATCGCTTTCAATGTTTTGGGTGTTAAATCTTTACGATGGAACGGCACGGTAACTCTCAAACTCCGATTAGCAAAATGACGAAGTTGGATATGACTGCCCGATTGATGAAATTCGTAAAAACGAGCTCGTTTAAGAGCCCGAATTACAAGAATAGACGGAATACGAGGTAATTTCGACATAAAATTTATGCCGATACTCTAATTCTTTCTCTATGAAAACCTGTCCTTGAAAATGACAAAGGTTTTTCTTTAAGCACCGCCTCCAAGTAACAACGAATTGCATCTTTAACCATTTCCCGGGCCTCTTTCAAAGAGTCACCTTCGGTCACCAGTCCAGGAAGTTTAGGAACGGTTACGGTATAACCGGCCCCATTCGGATCAAAAATCGCTTCGTATTGATATACTGTTTCTATTCGTTTCTTCATATTCTTATGTGTAGGAATCCGTCGCGTTGTTAACACTTTTAACCTTTCGGGGTAAAGTACAAACAACATGACAATTCACAAATCTACACGGCTCACTCCCGTT
>LCKU01000002.1 GCA_001001625.1 Parcubacteria group bacterium GW2011_GWA2_45_30
CCGGAGTAAAAAAGAACTCCGAGTGCGGCCACAAAAAATAAAGTGTCTGAAATACCCATAACAATTTAGAGATAACTTATAATCACCGCGCCGAGTATGGCGTAGGCCAACAAACTTCCCACGCCGTCAAACAAAGCTGAAAACCAAGCCAGGGCCGCCGCATTCTCACCCAGATAGATCCTCGCGTATCCGGGCATCCGATGAACCCCGTGCGTATGCAAAACAACACCGTACAGCAGGTGCAGAAAAACCGCGATGGCGGTTAGAACAACGAGCAAGACCGTGCCAAGCCAAAAACCGGAAGCGGCAAAAGCATACGGAATACCGAACATACCAACGCCTATGATCATGCCGGAGAGCATAAGAATCGCTTCTATATATCTCACCATAGGGTCTTGCTTAATTCATAGAAAACTCCGACGACAATCATAGCGCAAATTCCGAATTTCCATACATATGAAAAAGTAGAGAAAACACTTCCCGTATTTTGTTTTATTTTGTGATACATGGCGATGGTAAGCGCCGAATCAATACCGACCGCAATTGCACCCACCGCCCCTATGATAACAATAAAATCATGCATGCCGGCAAGATACAATGCGAATGGAAAAAATACCGCAATAATCCAAGCCAAAACCCGCGGGAATTTGAAATCAAGGTTAAGCAGTATCTGAAAACTTTTCCCAAGAACTATAAACGAAGTAAACGCCGCCAGAAAACCGATTAAACTCCCAAAAAATATCAGATACCCCCCATCAAGAGCCCCTAAACTTGAAATTGTTTCTTCACTCACGCCGATTCCGAATGTTCCAACCACCGCCAGCGCAAACAAAAAATAAAGCGCGGCTGGAATAAGGGTTCCGACAATAATCGCGCGCCGGACACTTGAACGTTCTTTGCCAAGCACCATCACCAAATCAGGAATAACCGCGCCGCCGGACAAAGCAAAGAGCAACACGCCGTAGGGAATAAAAGCATTAAACGGATTAAGCCCGCCGAGGCGCGAGGCGTCAAAATGGAAAAACAGCAGGAATACAGAAAGAAGAATCGTAAAAACAATCAAAACTGCGGTGAGAATACCGTTAATCGCCGCTTCTTTGCGCAAAGGCAGAAATGTAATAAGCGCAGTGGCAAGTGTAATCACTGACGCCCAGAACAAACTACCGCCCCCCACGCCAAATTGCAGAAAAATCGTCTGCATAAATTTTGAGCCAAGCAGGATATAGGCAAGCAAAACTCCGGTAATTCCAAATAGCGCGGAAAAGCGCGCAAGAAAAACAGCATAACGCCCAAGATAAATTTGGGCATAACCGGGCAGACGATGAAATTCGGGAGTGGCCAACACAACCTCGCCATACAACAATTGAAAAAGCAAAATAACGCCGGTTAAAATCACAAGTTCCAAAACCCCGAACCAAAATCCCACCGCGGCAAAAGAATAAGGAATTGCAAACATCCCCACTCCGATTATCATGCCGGACAGTACAAGTACAGCTTCTATAAATTTTGCATTGAAAAACTTCATATATTTTTTATGCCATAATTTGCGCGGCGGCGATAGAGCCGAGTACAATCAGAAACGCGGCAAATTTTTTCCAATGGAACGTCTCGCGCAAGAAAAAAATTGAAGCCAAATACACTAAAAATGGCATAAGGGAAAATAAAAGCACGGTATAAATTATGCCCGAGCGCTGGTAAGAGTAAAAATAAAACAACCAGGCAACGGTCGTAAGAAGGTTGGTTAAAATGAGCAGTAAAAAAACGCGCCAGGTAATTTTTTTCTCTTCTCTGAAAAATAAGGGGCCCAAAACGCAGGCGGCCACGCCATCCACCGCCAGACCCAAAACAATCGGATGCCAAACCATAAGAAGGGTTTTGTTTGCCGCCGCCTCAAGCGGAGCCGCCACGATCATCCACAAAAAATACGGCAGAGTGCGCCGCGCCATACGAAAATGGTTGCGCCCCCAATGCGACCACACAATTACCAAAGACGCTACCAGCGCTGGAATCAAAATAGAGAAGTTCTGCTCATCCGCAAACCAAATACTGGAAAATAATATAATCGGGATGTTACGAAACAAATCCAGGGTCTGAATTTCATTCAAATGATCATGGTCCAGGGCCCGGTAAAAAAATAAATTTGTTCCCAGTGAAAGTACGATTGAAAACACAAGAAATAAAGGCAAGTTGCCGTAAAATAACTCCTTGGATACCGGCGGACGCACGATTAAAAAAATCGCCAACGTGATAAGAAGTATAAGAGGAAAACTTACGCCGGTGTAGGTCTTATAATTCACGCGTTTAAGCGAGAGTATGGCTTTGTCCAGCGTAAAGGACGCGGCCTGCAGAACCGCTGCCAAAAATGGAAAAAGTAGCGCCATCAACTATCATCATACCATTTTTATTATGCATATAACAGGAACCGCCCACACCATAAATAAAAATCCGCACCGATGGATGCGGATTTGTTAACGTTTTTCGAGACGGGAATTTATTTCCTGCTGCATTTTTTCCTTCCACTTGCCCGGGGTGTGTATAATTCGCTTGGCACCAAGCGCCTGCAATTCTTTGCGCGTTTTGGCTTGTTCCGAAATCGGTTTCCAGAACTCCGCAAGAATATTTTTTTGCTCCGCATCGTTAATACGCTGAGAAGACGGCAGACGAAATCGCTCGGCTTCAATCTCAATTTTACGCGGAAGATCAAAAATAAATGCCGCGTTATCTTTTTTATCATTTTCCAATATGATGAAATTCGGAAAAATTATGCCTCGATACCCGGTAAATCCTTTAATCTTGTTTAAAAATCCGGAGATTGCCCTGGGCTGAGATTGCATGAATTCAAGCCGTTCCGGATCAGTAAGGTCCTTGCCGCCGCCCTCTCCCCGCACCGTTTTCTCGCGCGGCTCCCCCTCATCGTGATTCGGCAAAATATCAAGATTGGTCTTTTTCCAAAAACTTAGATTTACTCGCTCAATGATTTGAAGTATTTCTTTGGCAATAACTTCTCGTGTAATATCAATACTCGAAGGCATCACGCCGTATTGCATGCCTCTTTCCGAAATAGTCCAGGTGAAACGAGCTTCTTTACCGTTCTTATTTGTATAAAATATGACTGCGTTAACACAATCCTCGGTAGCTCCATTTTCTTTCAAAAGCGGAATAAATGTCATTGAGCCAATCCCGGAAAGGCGCGAAGGGAAATTCCCGCGCGGAACATCTTTAATATGCCCCTTCAGTACGCGCTCGAAAAGATCTCCAATCTCTTTTTCTTCAGCTTCTTTGGATGATTTTTTCCATGCGGACGGAAGGTCCGAAAAATTTTTAACTCCTTCTTTAACCATATAAGATTATCTCTTAAATATCATATCTCCTTCTTTGGCGGGTGAATCAAGTTTAACCGCGACCTCATCGCCTTTTTTGCCCGCCTCAACCGGCTTCTTATCCACCTGCATTGATCCTACTGCCTGCTCAAAATCAGACGTTTTGCCTTTCACGTTAACCGTGTCGCCGACCTTAAGCGGCGCGTCAAGTTTTATCACCGCCACTCCGATTTTATCAAAATAATGGATTATTTTACCGAGTTTTTCTTCCATGGAATCGCGAACAGCGCTAACAGTAGCGAACAGCGCTAACAGTTTTTCTGTTCGTGCTGTTCGTGACTAATCTGTTCGTGCTGTTAGTGCTTACATCTCTACTATCTTATCTTTTTTTATTAACTCCAACAATTTTTCGACCAATTTTTTGGGATCTGAATCATATGCGATCCCGTTATGCACGCGGTGTGATTTTTCCACAATCTCCCGCATCTCATCCGCCATGCCGCCGGTGCCGGTTAAGACCCCAATGGGCTTTTGATCTTCAAAGGCAACTGTAAATTCATTTAAAGTCCCCATACGTCCGCAAGAAATAACTATGGCATCGGCCGCGCGGGTAAGCAACAAATTCCTGCCCGCGTAACCAAAGCCGGTATAAATAATGATGTCGTGATTATCCAGCGGCAATTCGTATTTTTCCACATGCTCTTTTTCGGATCCGGCCGGCGAGACACCGACCACAAATCCACCCGCCTCTTTGGCTCCGATCGCCGCCCAATAAGGAGTTCCGGTGGTAGCGCCGGTCACCAAAACCGCGCCGTGTTTAACAATTTGCCGGCCGAGTTCTTTGGTTTTTTCCATAGCATCCGGCGCGCAATGTCCGGTTTCAGCCGCGCCGGATACGCAGATTTTTATTTTTAGATGGGGGTGAGAAATTGATTGCATAGTTATCAACGAATAACGAATTTATTACGAATTTACGAATAAACGAATTCCTTCATTGGGCTATTCTGATAGATTCAATATTCGTTAATGATCACATATATTATACCTCAAATCTCAAATTCGTCACCCAGCATCGGCGCGTCGGCCTGGATTCCCAGGCGGTCGCGGATTTCCTGCATAAAATGCAGGGCCTGGGATTGCTCTCCCTGCACCACGAATACGCGCTTTAAAGTGTCGCGGTTAGCCGCAACAAACGCATATAATTGCGGATTGTCGGCGTGCGCGGAGAACCCATTGATCTTGCGGATCTCGGCGGCAACCGAAACCTCTTCCTTGAAAATTTTTATTTCTTTGGCGCCATCCAATAATCGCCTACCCAATGATCCTGCGGTCTGATAACCCACCACAAGTAAAATGCTGTTTTTGTCTTTTAAGTAGCGGCGCGCGTGGTGCAAAATTCTTCCGCCCTGCATCATGCCGGATCCGGCAATTATAACCTTGGGAGGAAGAACATCATTGATTGCTTTTGATTCTTCCACGCTTTCGGTAAATTGCAATTTACTGAATTTAAAAAGTTTCGGATGCTCTAAATATAATTTTTGAATCTCTTCTTTGTAATATGCGGGGTATGCTTCGTACACCGAGGTTATACGGCTGGCCAAAGGAGAGTCCACAAAAACCGGCATTTCGGGAATACGCTTAAAATGAACCATATTGTTCAAAATATATAAAATGTCCTGCGTACGTTCAGTAGCAAACGCAGGGATCAAAAGGGTCCCCCGCCTACTGGCAATATCCTCCACCGCTCGTTCAAGTTTAAGCACACGCTCCTCCGGCATTTCATGCGCACGACCACCATAGGCTGATTCTACAATAAGATACTCAATGCCGCTTACCTTTTCCGACGGAGGCAGAAGAACCGATGGAATATTTCCCAAATCGCCGGAAAAAAGAAACTTTTTTTTCTCGGCGAATATCTCAATAAGGGCAGACCCCAAAATATGCCCGGCATCGTGAAACCGAACTTCAGTTTCTCCAAAAGAGATCTTTTCTCCGTATGATACGGTTCTCCAGCGGCCAAACGCGTCCTCAATATCTTTCGAAGAATAAAGTTCTTCTCCCCGGCGTTCGGACAAAGACAGAGCGTCCTCCAGCAGATGGCGCGCCATGTCTTTAGTGGGCGGAGTTGAATAAATAGCGCCCCCAAATCCGTATCGTACCAGCTTGGGTATTCTGCCTATATGGTCAACGTGCGCGTGCGTAACAAAAACCGCATCAATGGATTTAGGATCAAACTTAAACGGCCGCCCGTTTAAATCCGAACAAATATCACAGCCCTGAAACAGGCCGCAATCAATAAGAAATTTGTGGCTTTGGGTTTCAAGCAGATGGCACGCTCCGGTCACCTCTCCGGCTCCGCCGTGAAAAGAAATTTTCATGTCTATATCATACACTTTTTAATTCAAATAAAAAATGCCCTCGGGCAGATTCGAACTGCCATTTCAGGCTTCGGAGGCCTGCGTCCTATCCATTGGACGACGAGGACATATATTTTTCTTCAAGTGTAGCAAAATTTTCTCCAAACACAAAGGCCTTGACTCATTGAAAAGCCAAGGCCCCCTGTTGCGCGGCTTTAACCGCGCTTATATCATATTCCACAAAGCCGCAGAAATCCCCTACTGAAAATTTTATTAAAACTTCGGAGATTCCTTTTGTGCCTTATGGAATCGGAAGGGGCGATGATCCGGATCGGAGGACAAATGTGCGACCAATCCTCACATTTGTGATTCATCCTCCCACTTATGTATTCGTCACCATCTCATCAGAAAGAAAGACACTTGTGTAATTTTAGATCTTCTTCGTGAGAAAGCGTAGAAATAAGTGGGAGGACAAGTGAGTGTCTCTTTTTTGTCCTCCTATCCGGATCTCCATTTCCCGGATTCGGGGCTCTTAAGTCCGGCATTTTCAGCCAAACACTTACCGAGGAGGGTCGGAAGTTTTAATCGGAGCCCCGAATCCGGGAAATGGAATATATTCCATATTATACACCGAAACGATAAAAAAATCAAGCCATAAAATATGGCTTATATATAATACTTTTATATGTCTCGTCAACTATGTATGGCGGTCAGCCACCACTGACGCCCCGAATGCATACGGCTTTATCACCGGAGTAAAATGATATCCCTTTATCATGCCAACCACCCCGTCAATCATCTCTTTGGTCGGGCCCCGCTCCCCGACATCCACGTGAATTTCGTTGCCATCCCAGAAAAACTCATCTCCCAAAATATTTTTCAGATGCGAACGGATTTCCTGCGCCAAAGTAATGGAACGGATTGCCTCCTGCCAAATACGATCGCGCATGGTCTTAAATTCTTGCGGTTCGGATTTGGTCCAAAAATGAATGGCGCCGTTTCCAACACGCCATATCGTAATGGCGGTCACGAGCGATACAGGATTATGGGAATCTGAATCCGTTCCGATAATGATTTTATAAAACCGTTTCGGATCTTTTTGCACAAATCGTTTAATCTCTACCGCAACCCCCTCCCATCCTATTTTGCCGAATGTTTGACTATAAAATACGGTTTCTCCGATAGACATAATATCACTCGTCAATCATTTTTATTCAAAACTTCGGTCTGGATAAATGGAGCCGAAAATGTGACGGGATCCCTCCGGCAGAGCCGGCTTCCCTTGTCACATTTTCTCACCATTTATTCTCCGTTCCTGCGTTAATTGAATAAAAAACGATTGACTCGCTCTTGGGGTTTGCTAAATGTATCCGCCATTAAATAAAAAGTATCCCCTGCGCGTCAGTTGGAATCGCATACGTTTCGTCGGCAAGTTCCGCGCGCGCAATGCGATTCAGGCGAAACATACGAACGCCGTTGCGCAAATGGCAAAACGCCTCAATCTCGCCATTGGGCTTTATGCGATAAACGTCAATCAGCCGTGATTTGCGAAATCCCAAGCCATCACTGTCGGCTGAAGATATATATTCAATGGCCAAACGCCGCCGATTGGAAAACGCCTCCGCCACCACATCCGTAACCGGACGCTTAATTTCCTTGCCCCAAGATACCGGAATTGAACGGATTGAGCCGTCGCGATTGGATTCAAAAAGCACATGCCCGTGCTTTTTCCCGTATTCATAAAGATCGCGCGTCAGGCGCACATCATCCAGACAATATTTTTTTACATCCTCAACTCGGCCCTCGCGAAACCACTGAAGCGCTTCCAATCCGTGTCCGGATTTGGATGCGCCCAGCGTAACTTTAGTTAATGCCTGCAACCCCACGCGATGCCCCAAGAATTTAGTCGCGTCCTCAAAAAGATCCGAGACCGCGACCTTAGCAAAGGCGCCTTCGCGCAAATATGGCTCCATAACCGGAATGTCAAAATGATTAATATTGAAACCGATTATATGATTGCTTACGGCAACCATCTCATCAAGTTTGGCAAGTTCGTGCTCCTCAAACGCAAAAAAGGCGTCCTGCGCATACGAATAGACGCCAGCCACCGAAATACCGAGTTCGCGAATATTACGCTCCCCCCCGACTTCGTCAAAGGTTTTTTTGGTTTCTACATCAATAACCAGAACATCGCTCATATAAAAATTAGTATATCTCGTCGGGCAATAAAAAACAACCCCGGCGCGGGATTGCAAAAATTAAGGAACTAATTTGGTGAACCCTCCATCTTCCGCCATTACGCCAAATTCAGAGGCATGTAAAACCCAATCGACTGCGTTATCGGCTTGAATATAAACAGACAGTCCAATATTTTTTCGCGCCCAATACCACAAGAATACGATTCCGTAATGCAACGACACATCCATGGCCGGCAATAATAATGGACTTTCTTTTGTCCCATCGCCGCTTACAAAATGATTTCCCTGTGATTGCCGTGCGAATGCACTATCGCCGGGTTCCGGACGCAAAAAAAATTCTCCCTCACTTTTACTGAAAACATGGATGGGCGGAGCATTTTTCAAGACCTCGCTAAAAATCGGATCAGACATATATTTCTACCTCACAAGAACTATTCGAAATATAACAAATGGTTAAAAAAATGCAAGAAAAAAAGTAGAGTGTGGCTCCACTTTACAGTCATTTAACTTCTCTTAATTCTTTGGGTATGGGATGCGTCCAGCCCTGTATGGTGCAGCGGTCATAATAAGCGGCCAAGTGCGCCAAGGAACCCCTGCCCTCATTCATATCTTTTTCGAGTTGTCGACAAAACAAACTTAACGCACAGCCGCTCATGACAACCCCCAAAAAAAATTACTAACGCAATAAAAAATCGTGTCTGCACTTTTTTCTCCCATAATAAATGTCCTACAAAAATCATAGCAAAACTAAATTGCCTGTCAACAAAAAATGCGCGTTAAGCGCTGCATTGTAAAAACCAGTTTAAGCGAGCTGAGATTTTTAAATCGATGCGAGGTAATATACTCTTTCGCGAAATTGTGCAGGCGCACATGCAAATTCACGAAGCGAGGAGGAAGGGAAACCGGGGCTCCGCTCCCAAACTACAAGATCCTTCGCTTGGCTCAGGATGACTTGCTTTTAAGATACGGAGCAAAAGACAGAGGCGGAGAACACGGTGGGTTTCTTCCGACGAGCGAGTAGAATTTGTCTGCGACGAAACTCTTGAGCGGAGAGTATATTACCGAGCTGCTTTCACATATTTATCAAAAAACTGAAGCGAGCGCTCGGCGGCGATCTCCCATACGTCTCCGAATTCATGCCCCTCCCGGGGATACGAAAAAAATTCCGTTACTTTTCCCAGACGCTTTAACTCCTCAAACATTTTTTCGGAAAATGCCATCGGCACATCTTTATCGTCCATGCCATGATGCAACTGTGCGGGCGCGGTCACGTCCTTAAAATAGGTAAACGGAGAAATTTTTCTATACGCATCCGCGCCAGCCGGGCCATACATCTGACGCAACCATAAAACCTCGTCTTTGGACAATTCATAAAAATTATCCTCCGCATCCGCGCTTATAGGCGCGAACAAAACATAGGCACGGATCTCCGGCAACCGCACCATAACTCGCGCCGCAATGCCTCCGCCCATGGAATGCCCCCACATGCCAATGCGATTCATATCAATAAGATTAGAATTTAATTTCTGCAAAGCATCAATAAGATTTACTACATCCTCGGCATATCCTTCATAAAAATCATGATGCCGGGACGGATTGGGAGAGGATGAAGCAAACCCCCGATAATCAGGGTGGATTGTAATATAGCCGTGACGCGCAAAAAAATCCTGCTCCCTTTTAGACCCCCTTCCGGAAAAATAAATCTCCGGCCCGATAAGTCCGTGATTTAAAATAAGCACGGGAAACCCTTCGTTGGGCTGTACGCCGCGCGGAATATTCATAATGCCGGATATTTTAAAATCATCCGAACTATAAGTTATAGAAAACTTTTGGTAGGCGTCGGTTTTTTCAAGCGCCTGCTCAATTTTGAAATCTCCGCCAGCGCGCTTTTTCTCGCGAATTGTTTCAATAAAATATTCTTGTCCAGGCAACGGAGGGGCATTGCCGATGACAGAAGAGTCGGATGATACTCCGCCTCCCGAAGTACCGGACTTAAAAAACAACTCGCCTTTCCCTAAAATTCTAGCCTGGCTCCCGATAATAATACGATTTTTTTCGGCAAATCCGGCCGGAATTTCAAGCACCATGTCCGCTTCGGCATCCGGCTTATATACTGGAAGCAAAACATCCGCCAAACCGGCTGCGGGCACAGGAACATTGTCTTCCAAGTCAACAACCGTGCCGTTTTTAAGCCAAACAATATCAATAGGAAATTTCATTTCTTTCATCCAAATCGCCGGGTATCCGGGCGCTTCAAAAAGAAAAAGCATGCCGCTATATTCTACCAGCGAATCCCGGCCCGACAGACCCTGCGCCCTTGTTGCCGGATCCCGCGCCACTTCAGCAAGTATAGACGTTTCTCCAATTTCTACTCTGGTATATTCCTTTTCAAACTGATAACGGGGCAACATGAAAACCGCGCCGAGAATCAATGCGCCAATCGCCAATATTGTGATAAAGAGGAAACGCATGTAAGAATTATATCATAGCGCACCTACAATAAAAATAGCCGTGGAATGCGGCATTTTTTGCTTATGCTTTGTCGCTTATTTCGGCTAATTTCACACGAATTTTTTCGGCTATTTCCTGCGTTTTACGCAAACCATTCTCAAATGACACACGAGACACATTCTCTCCCAACACAAAATGTATGGTATTGTTATATGCCGGATGGCTTTTCACCGCGTCCTCGAAATCATCGTTATCGCAGGTGACAAAAAAGCATATATATCCTGAATATTGCTTTTGCCACAAATCGTCAACCGCCTCGAAGAGCTTCCGATCGTCTCTCTGTATTTCCTCGCTGAACAAATCACTTACATAGATGTGTTTGGCATTAGGAAAAATGGGAATAACAGCATATTTTAGATGAGTTCTTGATACGCAACGATCATAAAATATCACTAGTGATTTATTATCTTCCACGCTACGCGTCTCCAAAAAATAAAAGAACAATTCCTATCCTACTCCTATACGAGAAAAAGTAAAACCAACCGTGATTATGCTTCCTTCTGACGGCGCTTCATTATTTCACTGACAAGTTCCGAGATTTTTTTCTCCGCCCCTATAGAATCCAAAGAATCCCGCCGGATACGGGCTTTTTCGCGGCGCAAAAACTTGCGGATTGAATTCGGCAAACCGAATTTAGCCATAGAAACCACGATACGCACTCATACGCACAAAGTCAACATGTTGATGTATTTTTGGAGATCGCTTCATCTAATTTTAAGACGATATCATCCGTTGGAAATCCATAGGTCTCGTAATCGCCAAGGGTACGCGCGGAATGAAGACCGGATACCGGATCCGCCGGATGATCGCCTTTTTCATGGAAATCCGAACCGGCAGTACGCAATAAATTATATTTAACCGCCGTGCTCTGCAAAAATTCCATATCATCTTCAGTGTGAGACGGATTAAAAACTTCAACACCCGCAAGACCCCAGTTGATCAGTTCTTTCAAAAAGTTTTCCAGCGCATCATAATCGGTTTGCGATATTGACGCCGCACCCCGCGTCTCTTTTCCCCGGAAATGAATCGCCGGATGCGACCAGACCGCTATTCCTCCGGCTCCACGAATTAAAGCAATGGCGTCTTTCGCGGAAATGTGGGTCCTTTTTACGTAATTCGGGTTATCATCGGTTAAATATTTTGCAAAAAAATCATGCATGGTTGACGCTGCCCCTAATTTCTCTTTATTTTCCGGACGATTCATTATGGCGCGAACCAAATGCGGACGCGCCACCAAGCCGCCCGTGGCTTCTTTCAGAACATCTTCCCATTCCACGACAAATCCTTCGTTCTTTTTTAAATTTTCCAGCATGGCGCGCGCGCCTTCAATCCTACCCTGCCTGAATTTTTCAAGTTCCTCCAAAAGGCGCTCATTCTTATAATCAACGCCATAGCCCAAAATATGGGCATTGTGTTCTTCCACCGACATCTCAATTCCAGGAATTACGCGAACCTCCATTTCTCCTCCGGCCATAAGCGCCTCGCTAACGCCGCCTATGGTGTCATGATCCGTAATAGCAATTACTTGAAGCCCCAATTCTTGGGCCATCTTAACAATCTCGCGAGGGCTGTGCTTGCCGTCGGAGGCGGTGGATTGAATTTGTAAGTCAAATGTATTCATTATCTTTACGAAATGCGAATATCCGCGAATTTACGAATTCGTACATTCGTACTGATTGGTATTTCGTAAAGTCAAACATCAAATACAAGTATTGTCTCATACATTCCCGTCGCAGGGTTCTTCTTTATATCCACTTCACTGTCGGAAATCGCTTTTATGTCATTCGCAAATTCTCCAGCTTTAAACCCCGACAAAGTGCCTTTTAAAAAATTGTCGCCAAAATCCTTAAACGATACCGCATGAAAAAGCGCGCCGTGGATATCGGATTGAGTAAGCGATTCGGATAAAAACTCAATGAGCAGTGAATTTAAATCAACTGCTTTAACCTCTATTTTCTGGCGAATTGGTTTTTCTTTCTTTTCCGCCTCCAAAATTTCCGGCTTCAAAAACGCAGCCACGCCGGAAAGCGCGTTCAAAAAAAGATCTTTAACGCTATTCCCCCATACCCGCATTCGGGTTCCGGTATCACCGCCGATTATCTCAAATCTCTGTTCCATAAGCTCATTATACACCGCCGGATGAAGAGTAAACATATCTATCCTATTTGACTAATCCGGGCGGCAGATATATTTTAAATCCAGAAAGGACCTTGACAAAATACCCGAGGAATCTCATGAATATGCTGCAATATCTTGATGAAAATGGGCACATAAAAAATCCCGAAGGTTTCAAACGGTTGGGGCTTACGACAGACGATATCAAAAAGTGGTATCGCTGGATGCTGACTTTACGCATTTTTGGCGAACACGCCAACCGCGCAGCCGCCCTTGCGGTAGATGACAGCGATCCGCACAACAAATTAGTGCCGCTCTATGTGTCGCCGCGCGGACAGGAAGCCGCCCAAATCGCCAGCGCCTATGCTCTGGGAAAAGACGATTGGCTTTTCTGGTATATGCGTTCGCACGGCGGACTGCTTGTTAAGGGGATTGATTTGCAGCTCATGTGGAAAATATTTATGGGCATACTAACGCCGGATGATATGCAACATCTGCTCACGCTCGGGATCATGCCTTACTATATCATAGTAGGCGGACATCTCATGCATGCGGTCGGAAAATCATGGGGAAACAAACTTTCGGGAAAAACAAATGCGATCAGTATGGCCTGTTTTGGCGACGGCACAGTAGCAACCGGCAGTTTTCATTCTACGCTTAATTTTTCAGGTATTCATAAAATCCCGACCATACTTTTTTGTGAAAATAACGGTATAGCGCTTAGTACTCCGAACGAACTGGAGAGCGCTACGCCTATTTTCAAAAAGGCCTTGGCTTATGGCATAACCGGAGAACGGGTAGATGGTAGGGATCCCTTTGCCGTGTATGACGCTGTAAAACGTCATACCGCCAATGCGCGTCTGACCGGATACCCGGCTCTTATTGAGGCCGTAGTCGATCGGCTGGATGACCATACCAGCGCCATGCCGGCAAAAACCAAAGCGTGGGAACAAAAACTGGCAGAAGCGGCACAAAGAGATCCCCTACCTCGATTTAAAAAATTTTTACAGCACGAAGCGCAAGAATACTTCGGATTTACCTGGACCGAAGAAGATGACGCGAATTTGCGGGATAAGGTTGAAGCCGAGGTTAAATTAGGCGCCGAAATTGCCTTAGAAAAAAGAAAAGGGATGAGCGGGGCGGCGGTAGTTGCTCAAGAAGAAGTTCAAGCCCGAGAAGAACAAACCGACGAATTATACCGCAACCTGGAATCAATATCGTTTGCCCCTCCGGAAATCCCAGATGCTCGGGGAATCACGGCTCTGAATTTTGCCCTGCATGATATTATGCAAACCGATCCGCGGGTTATAATTTTGGGCGAGGACGTGGCCGCAGTGGGTTCCGTATTCCAGCAAACTTCTCTGCCGGTGAAATTTGTAAAGAAGTATCTGCCCGAACAAATTGAAAATTTGACTTCGCATTGCCTGCCGCTTCTGAACATTTTTGGAAAAAACAGGGTCATTGATACGCCCCTGGATGAGAATGGAATTGTGGGGTCTGCCATAGGACTTGTCCTGGCGGGATATCGTCCTATTGTGGAAATTCAATTTGGCGGATTTATCTGGGCGTGTATGGAACAAATCGTCACCCAACTTTCTCAACTGCGCCATCGTAGCAAATACGTCCTTAAACTGCCCATAGTTATACGCGTACCCTACGGAGGAGGTCCGTGGTTGCCTCATCACCGTGAATTCGAGGCGCCGGCCCTGGCCAACCTACCGGATTTAATCCTGATGTGTCCTTCAACCGCGCAGGATTGGTATGACATTATGTGGGCTGCCATTGCCTGCGATAAACCAGTAATTATCTTTGAAGATAAAAATCTGCACCGCGATGATATCCTAAAAGATATTCTACTGCGCCGCCCGCCCCATGTTCAAATTGAAGAAATCGGCATACGCGTGGCGCGTCCGGGCACGGATGTAACCCTGGTTTCCTACGGACGACTGGTGTATCAATGCCTGGACATGGCCGAGGTTTTACAAAAAGAAAATATTTCGGTTGAGGTTCTGGATATGCGACGGCTTGCCCCCCTAGACCAACAAACCCTCATTAAATCGGTCCAGAAGACCGGCCGCATTATGTATATGGGAGAAGAACCTAAAGAATATGGATTGGGCGCCGAAGTTATATCTACGGCAGCATTATCCGATACTTATGATTATCTACAGGCGCGTCCAGCGAGAATCGGCCCCGAGCGCGTAAATCAACCCGATCCTCCGTTTTGGAAATACTACTTTCCGCGAAACGAGGAAATAATTAAAAAAATACGCGGATTAGTAAAATATGAATTTATACAAAAATAGCTGTTTGGCGTCTGCTAAACAGTTTTTTGTTAGTTGCATTTTATGATAAATCGTGCTACGCATAAAAACGTAGACGGTCTTTGAAA
Organism: Parcubacteria group bacterium GW2011_GWA2_45_30; assembly: GCA_001001625.1. GTDB lineage: Bacteria > Patescibacteriota > Minisyncoccia > Sungbacterales > HO2-52-23 > LCKU01. The sequence goes on from LCKU01000002.1 coordinate 14,894, forward strand.
AGGCGTATGAAGCGGCAATTTAACACAAATTTTCCCGAAAAGAGGGCTCTATGAAGACAATAGTCATGGTAGGCCGAGGCGGTTTGGGAACTATGCGGGCCGCGTTGATACTTGTAAACGCGGCCGTAAAAAACGATTTCTTTGGCCAGGCAATGCCGGAATTCGGCGCTGAACGCCGCGGAGCAAAAATTCACTCCTGCGTGCGCATATCCGAAAACCCGATATATCAGCGATATAAAATACAAGGCGAGGCCGACATTCTTGTGTGTTTTGAGGGATCCCTGATCAACGCCGGACTTATCAAAGATGGGGGCCTACTGGTAACAAATTCTTCGGAGACAAAAGCTACGGCAAAATATAATACGGTTTTTATAAGCGCCGCAAATATTGCTGCGGAGTTGAGAATTTTATCTCCCGAGGGCTTCCCGCTTGGCAACATGGCGATACTGGGCGCTCTTTTGACCCGACTGCCGGAGGTTCCGCTCGCAACGCTTTTACAAAGCATAACAGAAGAATTCGGACCGGATGTTGGCCGTCTTAATGCCGAAGCCGCAAAACGCGGATTTGCCGAAGCGTACTTTGTGGAAAGAGACGCTTCACTGGACGGCGAAAAAGTAGAAACGGCACACAAGACGCGCCGCCATAGATTTGCGATTTCTTCGGAGTCCACGCTCCAAAATAAAACAGGATCATGGCGGGCTTCAAGGCCGGTTTTTACAGAAAACTGCACGGATTGCGAAGTATGTGTTTTGTTTTGCCCGGAAAATGCCATTGAAAAAAATTCGGCAGGGAAAATGGAGATTATTTACGATTACTGCAAGGGGTGCGATCTTTGCTTTGCCGAATGCCCTTTAAAAAATAAAGGTATTGTAATCGTGCCGGAAAAGGGGAGTAAATAACATGAAAAAGGAACTTCCGGAAGGACGCACTGTTGTCGCAACCGGCAATGAGGCCGCTGCTTATGCCGCACTTCTTTCACGAGTGCAAGTTATTCCGGCCTACCCCATTACGCCGCAAACGGTTGTGGTGGAGCGTCTGGCCGAAATGACGGCCGGGGATGAACATATAATCTATAAAAACATGGAGAGCGAACACGCCATGCTGGGATATGCATCGCGGGCATCGAAGCTGGGTATGCGCGTATTTACAGCCACAAGCTCGCAGGGCCTGCTTTATGCGGACGAACAGCTCCACCGCATCGGGCGCGAACGAATACCCATGGTTATAGCCGTAGCCAATCGAAGTGTTGCCGCCCCGTTAAATCTCGGACCCGATCTTAACGACTCCATGTCAAAACGCGACTGCGGGTGTTTGCAATTTTATTGCAGTAATGTGCAGGAAATTCTGGACACCATAATCCTGGGTTTCAAAGTTGCCGAAAAAGTTCTTCTGCCTGCCATGATAAATTATGAAGGATTTATACTCTCTCATGCCGCCTCCGGCTTTGAAATCCCCTCACAGGCAACAGTAGATCGCTTTTTGCCGGCCTTCTCTCCCCCCAAAGAATGGATAATTGATCCGGACCGGCCGCGTTCCTATTCCCAAATACCCGCGGCCCCGGCTTACGCCCGATTCCAGCTCGAAGTAGAACGGGCAATGAATCGTGCACGAGAAGTTATTGAAAAGGAGGCGCGCGAATTTTCCAAAATTTTTGGCAGAGAAAAAGTCGGCCTTCTCGAGATAACCGGAAACAGAAACGCCAAAATCGGAATGGTTGCCGTGGGATCCATCGGAGATACGGCCAAATGCCTGGTTAAAAATAACGACTTACTTCTGATGCGCATCCATACGTTTAGGCCATTTCCCGCCACAGAGCTCCGCCGTGCCCTTAAAAACGTAAAAAAAATCGCAGTTATAGATCGCGCCACGTCTTTTGGCGGAACAGCGCCGCTAGCGGCCGAAGTAATCGCAGCCGCCGGCCCACGAGTCAGAGGTTTCATAGCCGGCATAGGAGGATGCAATGTTACCGAGACCACCCTGGAAAATATCATCCGCAAACTCGATACCGCAAAACCGGATAGACCCACCTGGATAATCGAGGAGAATTAGAAAGGAGAAATGACCAATGGCACGGAAACTATTACCCCTGATTCGCGACGCAAAGGAATTAGATCCGGGAAACGGAGCATGCCCCGGCTGCGGATCCACTCTTGTGCTTTCGCATCTCGTGCATATTATTTTAAGCGCGGGACGAATACCATTTTTTGTAATTCCGGCGTCATGCTGGACAATCAACATCGGACGCTTCCCGCAGTCCATAGGACATAATAAAATTTCTTTTGACGCCACCCTTTTTGCGTCGGCGCCGGCTGAGGCCGCGGCCTACGCGGATGTATTCGGAAGAATAAAAAAACGGGAGGATGTCATAGTTGTTGCTTTTTGCGGAGACGGATCTACCTATGATATTGCTTTTGGCGGAGTATCGGCCGCGGCTGAGCGAAACGACAACTTCTTATATATTTTGAATGACAACGAGGCATACATGAACACGGGCATCCAGAAATCCGGCGCCACACCCTTTGGCGCCGTAACAACCACCACGCCCGCCTCCTCCCCTAAGCAGGGCGAAAAAAAAGATATTGATTTTATTCTGGCAGAACATAAAATACCCTATCTGGCGACCGCTACCCTGGGATCAGTACCCATGCTTAAAGATTTTTATGCCAAAGTTGAAAAGGCGGTGTTTAAAAAGGGGTTCCGGTTTATTCATACCCTGAATCCCTGTCCACCGGGCTGGAAATCCAAGTCCGAAGACACTGTGCGGATTTCAGAACTGGCGGTTATGAGCAATATTTTTCCGCTGGTTGAGTTTGAAAACGGAGCCTGGCGCATAACCCATATGCCGCTCAAAACAGTTCCGGTTACGGAATATCTGACTCTTCAGGAACGTTTCGCACGCTTAACTGAAAAAGACGTTGCGTTCATCCAATCCTCAACGGATGAACGGTTTGAACGATTTAAACAGCTGTCAAAAAAATAACCGTTTGGTACTGACCAAACGGCTTTTCTATTAAAATATCCCATGACTCTTACCCAGGTACTTAAGTATTTTAAAAGTCAGGGCCATCTTCTCAAACCAAGGCGAAGGATGAAGCAACAAATCCATCATTTCTTGGCTTGGTTTAGTGCTGACAGCGACCACGCGACCAAATACTTTTTCCTCGCCGTGCAACATAATGCGCGCCTCAACAATTGCCTTATGATCATCCATCTCTACCGCCTTAGCTAAAATCTCCAGATGCCCCTGATCAGTCGGAACTTTTTTCATAAGATCAATGGAGAAATTACGCGTCACATCCCACCAAAGATACGGCGGACTGCCGAACGCCCTATTCTCCCGCTTATATCGGGTGGCCATGGCGGTCCAGATGGCATGGCAATCTATAAGCGAGCCGGAAGTTCCGCCATGCAGAATATCCGGTGTGGCAGCCGCAAACCAGAGCTGTGGCTGCCAAATACACACGGTTATCTCCTTAAGTTCGTCATACCAAAAACTTTTTATGCGATGCCCGATGGGATTTGAAGGACCGCACCCGAAACACCTGTTTCCCGGAAAATAATCCTGGAATGCTTTAGTTTTAAGCATTTGTTCACCCGCCACTCTTCTGAAGAATTCTTCGAGCTATAATAAGACGCTGAATTTCCGATGCCCCTTCATAAATCGGGATGGCCAGCGCATCGAATAAAAGCCGGGAAGAGAGCGAATGAAGTATATAGCTCATAGCGCCACATTTCTGGAAAAACAGAAGAGTTGATTTAAGCGCCGCTTCCGCTCCGGCAAGTTTAGCCAAGGAAGCGGCCTCGGCAGATTGCGGATGAGACCGGGTTTCAAAATCAGCCGCCGTATAGGCGAGTACTCGAGCCGCCTGAATTTCGCAATGCATTTCAGCAATCTCCGGCATACTCTGCTTAAATATGGACTCTCCGAACACTACGCGCCCCTTTGTATATACAGCCATTTCGTTAAACGCATGCTGGGCAAGCCCTACCCCCTGTATACCAATTGCGCAACGCGAGTGCTGAAATGTCCGGTTAAACACCGGCCATCCCCCGTGAAGTTTTCCCAAAATATTTTTTTCGGTTGCCTCATAATCCATGAGAGTAACCTGGCAAAGCGGCGCGCCGTGCTGGCCGATCTTTTCTTCAACCCGATCAAGATAATACCCTGGGACATCCGAACCAATATCAATTAGAAAGGCGGTGGTTCCGGGTTTTCCGGACTGACGCCTGGCAGTACGCGCCGACACGACTGCGGCGCCCGCAACTGAAGCGCTCGTGATAAAACATTTGGTGCCGTTTAAAATCCATTTGTCTCCGCGGCGTTCGGCTTTAAGCTTAATATTTTTAGCATCGGATCCTACGCCTGGTTCGGTATTAGCCACGCATCCGAAAAATTCTCCCTTTATCGCGCGCGGCAGATATTTTTGTTTCTGATCCTCGCGCCCGAATGTTTCCACAGCAAAATTAAAAAGGGTATTTTGCACCAGAACGCAAAGCGCAAGTGCGCAGGACTCGCGCGCAATTTCTCCGAACACAAGCAGTGCGTCTAAAAAATTGAGTCCGGATCCGCCATATTTAGGATTAGTGCTCATGCCCAGATAGCCCTGCGCCGCCGCTTCACGCATAAACGCATGCGGAAATTCCTTGGTCTGATACGCCTCTTCAATCCAGGCCTGAACCTTAACGCTTCGCATGAATTTACGAGCGTTTTCGTGCAGCAAAACCTGCTCTTCGGAAAAACTGAAATCCATAGCCAATCCTTTAATGTTAAAATAACCGCTTTCATGGTTGCATAATGGCGAGAAAAGTCAAGCACATGTGGACGAGGCCGTTGAATAATTACCGGAGGATTATTTTTCGAGCAAGTCCTTCGACTTCGCTCAGGATAAACTGAGCGCGTCGAGAAATACAATAAGATGTTAGCTTCTCGACTCCACTTCGTTTCGCTCGAAGAATAATTCAACGGTCTCGGGGACAAAAACATCCACGAAAACTTCGTGGATTTTAAAATTGCGTATTTAAGACGCGCTCCAGCCGCCGTCAACAGACAATACGACGCCGTTTAAATATTGGGGGGCATCCAAGGCAAGATATCGTATGACGTTGGCAATTTCCTCCGGCTCGCCCCAACGCTTAAACGGCACACGCGCTTTTACTTCCTCAAAAAAACCTATGGGCAAGGTCTTAATCATCGGCGTATCGGTTCCGCCGGGCGCCACCGCATTTACCGTAATGTCCAATGGTTCCCCGTCTTTATTATGCGGCGCCTCCAGGGCTAGGGTTTTTGTAATACTCTCTACACCGGCCTTAGAAACGGCATAGGCGGAATTCCCCGGATCTCCGCGATGTCCGGCAACAGATGAAGTGTTTATGACTCGTCCGAATTTCTGCGATCGCATATGGGGTAAAACGGCGTGACACCAGTTTAACGTTCCCAGAAGGTTTACGTTAATAACCGCTTGTACTTGCTCCATCGGGGTGCGCACAAAAGCGCCAAATTTTTGCGGAGGAATTCCAGCCAGATGCACCAATACATCTATCCGTCCGCAAAAAGATATGATGGCTTCTGCCACGTCATGAACATCCTGCGTGTCAGCAACATCATTCACGTAATATATGTGACCTGCCGTAAATTTGGCATTGACATTGAGCTGATTTACAAAAAGACCAAGCTGCAAAACCTTTTCCGGCTGATCAACGAGCACAAGTTTTACGCCCGGCACTTCGGCAAGCAACTTGGCTGTTGCCCGCCCAATCCCGCCATTGGCACCCGTGATTACCACAACTTTTTTAGGAACGTCCCGGGCGTCAACAACCACTTTTGTTTCTTCCGTTGCTTTCAGATCCATCTTTTTTGCCTCGCGTTTTTAAATATCCAAAAGAAGCGTAGCAAATGAGAATAAAGAGGTCAAGTTTTAATTTTCTTTAGCTCTTCTCGTACCACATCCCTGTCGTCCCATGGAATTTTGCTTCCATCGGGACCCATGATCCAGGGCTCTGCGCCTTTACCCGTTATCACCACCGCATCGCCGGATTTGGCGAGTTTTAACGCCTCCCGTATAGCTTCGCGTCTATCTAGAATCTTTCTAAAATTTAGGATTTCGGATTTAGGATTTCGAATTTGCGAAAGTCCGTTTTCTATATCATCTAAAATTGACTGCGGATTTTCGTCATATGGATCTTCGTTGGTCAAAATTATTTCACCACAGAACTGTGATGCGATTCTGCCGAATTCCGGCCTTTTCCATTTGTCTCTCCCGCCTCCGGCCGCACCCAAAACGCAGATCAAATTTTGGCTTTTGGCTTTTGACTTTTGACTTAATTCCTTAAGAAATGCATAAACATTTTTAAGGGATTGAGGCGTATGCGCATAATCAACCACCACCACAAATGGCTTTTTCTGCACAAATTCCATCCTTCCCGGAATACCGGAAATGTGCGCCAGCGCCTCGGATATTTTTTCCAATGAAATATGCTGTAATAATCCTACCGAAACCGCCGCCAGAATATTATATAAATTAAACTCGCCGCAAAGCGACACCGTAAAATTCTGCCCCCCGACTTCAAAAGAAATATTTTCGCTGCCAACCCTCACATCTCGTATTAAATATGTCCTACCTAGAAATTTTATTTCGTCTTTCCCATAAAATATTTTTCGTGCTCCGGTCGCGGCACAGAATCTATCCATATACGGGTCATGACGATTAATAACCGCAACGGCAGACATGGGCAGACGCCAAAATAGATCCAGCTTTGCCCGCAAATATCGTTCAAAGCTTCCGTGCGATTCAATATGCTCGCGCTCCATGTTTGTCATAACTGCCGCGGAAAAATTAATAAAACGGTGCCGGAACTGTTTAATTCCCTCGGAGGTGACTTCCAGCACAACATAGCGGCATCCGGATTTCACAGCGCGATGCAAAAACCGCTGTAGGAAAAATCTGCCCGGCATAGTTATTTTTTTTTCATTTATTTCCGTATCACCGCCCACGCGGAACCGCAACGAAGAGACGGATGCTGTTTTTTCGCCTCCGGCTTGTAAAATTTCGTGAATTAATTCTACAACCGTTGTTTTGCCTTTAGTGCCGGTGATGCCTATAACAAAGAGCTTGCGCGACGGGAACCAAAACCATAACGCCGCCGAAAACGCGAGTAAAAAATGATACGGCAACTGGAGTGCCATAAAAAAGCGGAGAGGAATTATTTTTTTAAGAAAAGGGAGTATCGGCATTTCAGGGTCGATTTATTATGCTACCGAGAAAAATAATAAGGGCCGCGGCGCTGTTGGTGAAAATAATGCGATACGTATTGCCGAATTGAAAATTGTCCGAAAGCAAAACTGCAAGAGTCGCCATAAAAACAATTGCGGCCCAAAGTACCACAAAGAGTTCGCCAAAATATATGGACGGATAGGCGCGGCGGCGCTTGCGGACCTCTTTCAAAAGGACATACACGCCCAACGCCCCAAGATATGGTTCCTGCAGAGCATCTAAGAAAATAAATATCACGGGATATACGCGATCCAATCCGAAAAAGAAAAAAACCGCTAAAACGGCCAGATAACAATAAGTAAAAATACCGAGTATTCTATAAAGCCAGTCAACTGCTTCTCGGCGTAGCATTTCCTCGCATATCACCTCATCAAATTCAGCTCCTCTTCCAGAGGAAAAAACAATTAGACGGCAGAGAATTTTTCTGGGATAACTGAACACTCGCTATAGCGATTTTCATCCATTTAGTTTTCAGACACGACTCACGCGCTCCTACGGCGCGTTCGCTAAGGGTTGGACGAAACTTTTCCGCGTCATTGCGGAAAACCAAGCAGTTTCGTCCTCCCATTGTCTGAAAACTAAACGGATTCAACCGCGTGTATACTCACTTATAAATTTTCCTTTTTTATCTGAACAGACGGGCCAAATAATATAATCCATATAACACGGGGCGATAAATTATATCAACTGACGCCGGATATTCTACTTGTTCTCCTCCAAATCCAAGTTTAAATCGCGTAAGGCCGGGCCAGCGCGCCTCATCAATTCCCCAAAAATCATAAGATTTGAATCCGCGTACTTTGGCTTCTTGAATCGCTCGCCAATACAACAAATGCGGAGCCATAACTTCGCGATGTTCGCTTGACGATGCGCCGTGAAGATAGGTTGCGGTTTGCGAGGGTTTATAAAAATTTACCAATACGACCGCAATTATTTTGTTCTGATATTTTGCGAAAAAAATCTCATTGGAAAAATCATTATCGCGCGCGGCAAGAAGTTTTTCATAATGTTCCCGCGAATGAACCGAAAATTTATCGCGCTTAGCGGTTTCTGCCAACAAACCCCAAAACGCCTCAAAGTCCCCTCCTTTCTCCACCAAGGATCCTTTGCGCTCGGCCAGCCGGATGTTATAACGTGTTTTTTCATGCATCCCGGAAAGTAATTCCGCCTCGGATTTTGTTAAATCAAGAATAACGGTTTTTTGTGGCTGAATTGGATTTGACGCCTGACGCCTAACATCTGACATTTGAACGCGTCTAGCCGGATCGATTTTTAAAAAGACGGATTTCTCCCCTTGGGCTATTTTCTTAACACCCGATAATAAGTTGTCAGTTAATAATTCCGGGTGCGGAGTATATAAATAATTAAACCCCGCCGGGAGTTTATGCTGAATAACAAGTTGTCCCTCTGCTCTCCAAGTTTTTCGACCAAGACCCTGCTGAAATTTTTCCCAAGCGGAAGATTGTAAAAAAGAATTCATCGTTTTCTACCCAATTTCTTTAACGCCTCTTTTACCCGTTTCTCGGCACTGGCAATTTCGCGGGGTACGGTCTGCAATGCCTCCCGGGCCTCACGCTGGGAATAGCCAAGTGAGACCAGTGCCTCCAACGCATCCGCTTCCTCTTTTAATTCGGGCGCGTCAACCTCAATTCCTTTGCCTGCCATTTTGTCGCGGAGCTCCAAAACAATTTTTTCCGCGGTTTTTTTACCTATACCCGAGACCCGCGTCAAATAAGAAGTGTCGCCCGCGGCAATGGCTTTTTTGATGGTATCCACCGGCGCGATATTCATAACCCCCAAGGCGCTTTTGGGGCCTATGCCGGAGATGCTATTTAGCGTTTGAAAAAGGTCAAGCTCGGCGAAATTTAAGAATCCGTACAATTCCAACGCATCTTCACGAACCTGAAGATGAGTCCACATTTTAATTGTGCTCCTTCGACTTCGCTCAGGATTGACTTCGTCAACTTTTTCTGGTATTTTATTTAAGGTCCCTTCGGAACAAAACACTTTATACCCAACCCCGCCGTCGGTTTTTATAACCACGAATTTAGCGCCTTTGAATTCAATTGTGCCTTCTAAAAATGAGATTATACATTCATAATAGCCCGATTAGAAGAAATAAAAAAGCCGGAGTAATTCCAGCTTCCTGATTACGCGCGAACAACAATATTATCAATTACCTGTGCACTGTATTCCCCGTAAAAAGGACTCCCATGAGCACTATTTCCAGGGATAGTTTCCAGATAATATGTCGGGGCGTGGGTTTCCTTTTGGATGGCGCGAGAAACAATCTGTACCCGGAATACTACACCGTGAACCTCTAACGTAACCACGTCGCCAACATTATGTCCGAAACAGTACGCGCCCTGATCTTCGCATTCTTTCGTCTTTTTCTGAACCTCCATAACATCGGATGAGGAGAACTGATTCCCACAGATTTCGCACGTTCCAAGCGCGATTATCTCTAATTTCATGTTTTTATGCCTTTCCTTAAAAATGCTTAAGAAAGCGTAGCAAACTATCATAAAAATGTCAACCTTTCGTCTAATCTCAAAATTCAACCCCACCGGAGACCAACCAGTCGCAATCGAAAAACTTGCGGCGAATTTGGATGCCGGTATACGGCACCAAACGCTTCTCGGCGTTACCGGCTCGGGAAAAACATTCACCATGGCCAATGTGATTGAACGAGTGCAGAAACCGACTCTTGTAATTTCCCATAATAAAACTCTGGCCATGCAGCTTTACCAGGAGTTCAAAGAATTTTTCCCGGAAAACGCGGTGCACTATTTTGTTTCCTATTACGACTACTACCAGCCCGAAGCATATATTCCCCAAACCGACACCTACATCGAAAAGGACACCAAAATCAATGAAATGATTGACGCCCTGCGCCACGCCGCCACTGCATCACTCCTTACTCGGCGCGACGTAATCATTGTCGCCTCGGTTTCCTGCATTTACGGCCTGGGCAGTCCGGAAGAATATCAAAAAGCATCTATTGAATTAAAAATGGGCCAGAAAATTTCTCGCCGCGAATTGCTTCACAATCTTGTAATGCTCCGATACGCGCGCAACCCCATTGATCCGTGCCAAGGGCATTTCCGTACCAGAGAAAATGCTATAGAAATATATCTGCCGTCTGGAGAAAATAAAATCGCGGTGGAAATCGAAAAAGGCAGAATCACGAATTTACACGAATCAAAAACAAAAACCAACGAATCGCGAAAACTTAATCAATTTAGAGTTTATCCGGCCAAGCACTTCGTAACCCCGCAAAACAGCTTAAATCTTGCTATATCCAATATACGGCAAGAACTAAAAGAACGCCTAGCAGAGTTAAAAAAACGCGGGAAAGTGCTGGAGGCCGCGCGCCTGCGCCAGCGCACCAATTTTGATCTGGAGATGCTTGAAAAAATCGGATACATGAACGGCATTGAAAATTATTCCCGGCAACTGGATTTCCGCAAGTCCGGAACCCCTCCACATACGCTTATTGACTACTTCAATTACGCCTTTCAGCACAGACCGTCCGAAAACTCTAAACACCGGGTGTTTTTTCGTTCAACACCCGGTGTTGACGGACAGTTTTCGGACGGTCTGTACGTATCAAAATGGCTATGCATAATTGACGAATCGCATGTAAGCATTCCCCAAATCCGCGGGATGTATGCCGGAGACCACTCGCGCAAAGAAACTCTGATCGAATACGGGTTCCGTCTGCCCTCGGCGCTTGATAACCGACCACTCATGTTTAAAGAATTTAACCAAAAAGTTGAACAAATTATATACGCTTCCGCAACTCCAACTGAATATGAGTTGCAGATGAGTAAACAGTCATACAGGGATCCGATCCCTGTAACACAGGGATCGGATCCATGTATTGTGGAGCAATTAATAAGGCCCACAGGAATTTTAGACCCCAGGATCGAAGTCCGACCTACAAAAAATCAGATCCACGCTGTTATAGCCGAGATTAAAAAACGGATTGCCAAAAACGAACGCTCGCTTGTTATGGCGCTAACCAAACGCCTAGCGGAAGACATTGCAGAATACCTTGAAGAGGCGGGAATAAAAGCCAAATATCTTCATTCGGAAGTAAAAACCCTGGAGAGGCCAGAAACACTAAAAAAACTCCGCACCGGAGAACATGACGTAATTGTCGGAATCAATCTGCTGCGGGAAGGGCTTGATTTACCCGAAGTTTCTTTTATCGCCATATTGGATGCCGACAAAGAAGGATTTTTGCGAAACATTACCACGCTTTTACAAATCATAGGCCGCGCCGCGCGGCACATAGACGGGAAAGTAACTCTTTATGCTGATACCATGACCGGCTCCATGCGCGCGGCAATCAATGAAACAAACCGTCGCCGCAAAATTCAGGAAGATTATAACCGAGCACACGGCATTACACCCGCGCAGATAAAAAAAGAAATAAGAAAATCGCTTCTGGAAGAAACTGCAGCAAAAGATGAATTTCCTATGCCCGATGGCCCCACAGAAAAAATTGTAAAATCCCTGGAGCGCGAAATGAAAAAGGCGTCGCGCGAAATGAATTTTGAACTGGCCGCCAAAATACGGGATCGGATAATCAGGCAAACTGATCCATAGTTTTCCAGCTTGTGCTTATACGCGATCGCATATAGAGACCCACGGGCAAGCCCGTGGTACTCCGCACCTTCCAGTAATTTTGCAAAATGCGTATATGCTTTGCAAAATTACTGGGTCTATATAATCCCCTTTTCTCCATTTCCTCAAGTTTGCGTTTTAACTCCGGAGCGCAAGAAAGTGCTGGATCTTCACGCGCAAATTCCAACGCGGCCAAGCGCACTTCGCGCACCAAGACCGGGTCGGTGATTGCAGTAAGAGCCATATCGGACACGCCCCATTGTTCCGTGCCGAACATATTGCCCGGACCGCGGATTTTTAAATCCTGTTCTGCCAGTTCAAAACCGTTTTTGGCATCCACCACCGCGCGCAAACGACGCGTAACCATCCCGTCTTCGGTAGGAAAAAGGAAACAGTAGGACTGCTCAATACCTCTTCCGATCCTGCCACGAAACTGGTGCAATTGCGCCAGGCCGAACCGTTCCGCCCCCTCAATCATCATGATAGTGGCATTAGGTATATCCACCCCGACTTCCACCACGGACGTTGATACTAGAATATCTATTTCTCCGCTTTTGAATTCTTTCATCACCGCTTCTTTTTCTTTGGATTTTAATTTGCCGTGAAGCATTCCTATTTTAAATTCCGGAAAAATAATTTCGGAAAGTTTTTTATATTCATCTTTTACCGCCCTCACCTCCCACGAACGAAACGCTGATTCGTTTATTCGTTTATTCGCGCCGGATTCGCTATTAGTTAATGGTGGTTCTATACGCGGACATATCACGAAAACTTGTCTTCCTGTTCTTACTTCTGATCGAATAAGTTGGTATGTCTCATTCCGTTTCCCCGGCTCTATGATTCTCGTAATAACCCGCTTCCGCGATTTGGGCATTTCATCTAGTATGGAAAGATCGAGATCGCCATAAATTGTAAGGGCTAGAGTTCGGGGAATTGGAGTTGCAGACATAGATAAGAAATGGGGTAACCAACCCGAATATCCACGAGCCAGGGCCGCACGTTGTGCAACACCAAATCTATGTTGTTCATCTACTATGACCAGGCCTAAATTTTTGAAGACGACATCTTTTTGTATCAAGGCATGGGTTCCAACGATGATATCAGATCCTTCCGCAATTTTTTTAGAAGAAGTAAGTACTCCGATTTTTATATTAAACGATTTAAGAATTTTTTGCAGGGTCTCATAATGCTGATGTGCCAAAATTTCCGTCGGTGCCATAAAAACCGTCTTAAATCCGGCTCGCGAGGCAAGTAACGCGGCCGCGGCCGCAACCACGGTCTTGCCGGATCCCACATCTCCTTCCAGCAGCCGATTCATGGGTTTTGATTTTTCTATGTCTTTTACGATCTCCCAGATAGAACGGCGCTGGGCATCGGTCAGCGCAAACGGCAGGGAATTTACGAATTTTTTGAGGAGTTCAAGATCCAGCAGAATTTCCGGCGCTTGGTGCTGTTTTAATTCCGCGCGCGCGTGTAGGGCGCGAAGCTGAATCAAAAGCAATTCCTCAAACACGAAGCGCCGCCGCGCTTCAACCGGCTCCTTTTTGCTTTGCGGGAAATGAATTATTTTAATCGCGGCCTGTATATCTTGTAAATTATGCTTTTTTCGCAAATCGGCGGGCAGGGGATCGACAATAAATTTTCGCTGGTCAATAAATGTTTTTACTAAAAAACGGAACCAGCGCGAAGTAAGGCCGCGGGTTTCCGGATAAATTGCGACCAGTCCTCCAGTATGTATGCCGCCACCATTCGCCATTTGCCATTTGTTATTTGTTATCTTTTCATACGCCGGGCCTTGCAAATAAATTCCTTTGGGGCCGCGGGCAATTTTCCCGGACAAATTTACCACATCACCAACCCTCAAATTCCTTGCTAAAAACGGCTGGTTAAACCAAATCGCCTTAAGCGATCCGCTATCATCCGAGATTACCGCCTCCACCAGCGCCATGTGCTTGCGCGCCGTGCGATGCAGAGAAATTTTTTTAATCGCGCCGGATATGGTTACCGTATCGCCAATTTTCACATCAGATATTTTTTGTAAATTTGAAAAGTCATCGTAACGCGCAGGAAAATGAAATAAAATATCGCGAATGGTTTTTATCCCAAGGTGTTTAAGCGCCGGAACAATCCGGCGGCTTATGCGTGGCGCATTTTCAATTGGGGTGTCTAAAAGAGACATGAGATGTCCTATTGAAGTCGGACTTCGATACTTCTCTTCCAAAGTCGATAAACCCAGAGGATGATTCAACATTCTCTTATTTTAATGGAGGGGGTTAAGAGTACTTCGATCGCCCCCTAATTACGAATATAAATTACTATGAGAATCTATAGCAATAAAATAGGCCGTATCAATACCACAAAGTTGATAAATCGCTCGAATATCACCGGTGATGTTTATACTGCGACATCCCGCATATTTTCCGTACAAGGCGTGATTATTCAAAAGAGGCAAAAACGGGTCTTGCATAAACATTTTAAACCGCTCATTAAACTTTTCGCGTTCGCTGGGACGCAAATTTTTATAGCACTTCTTAAAGTTAGCGTGAAAACGCGCTTTCATCCCGTTGCATTTGTAAAACCCGCGATTTTGTCGCAGATTTATAGCAACAAAATTCAACATTTCTGCGGGTTTGATACGACGCCGAAATGTAACGGGATTCATTTACGAATTTAGATGGCGTATAGCATCTACGGCTGAACTGAATATTGGTGAGATATTCTTGCCTTTTCTTAAATCTTTTTCGGCGCGCCCCACCAATTCTTCCAAAGCGCTTGTCATCCGCGGAACGGCAGATATATAAACCTCTCGGCTGCGAATGAACTGCTTCAGATAGGCATTTATCACCGTACTCAAAGGCAGTCCCAAATCTTTGGCTACCCGTTGAGCCATATCTTTTGTTTCTCTGTCGGCCTTTATATTGATAATCGTCTTCATATCCAAAGTATATACAAGGGTTAGAGTTTATGTCAAGCGGAGCCGCACCGATGCCTGCCCCGTACCAATTCTTGGTATAAATATGGATTTAAGAAGTCGTAAGCCGAAGGCGATGCCGCGGGATAGACTTCCTACTACGATAGAGTTAGTTCGGAATTGGTACGGGGACAATTTCAAGTTTTCGAATGATTTAAGCATAAATCATTCCAGTAAATTTTTCAATTTGAAATTGATTGAAAAATTTACTTCTTCGGCGGCAAATTATAGATAACATCCGGTGAGATTATTTTCAGTTACATTGTGGTTTTTTTCTCTACAAAAAGTGTTGAAAGAATCCTTGTGTCTAAAATGTGATGTCGCGACAAGGACATTCAAATCATAAATTGAATAGTTCACAGCCAAATGCCGCAATTCTTTGAAATATATTTAGTTGACCCGCGGCTTCCCATGCTTGATACTTGTCGGGGTAATATTTTTCACAGAATCCCATATTTGAAGGTATGTATATC
The DNA here is from genome assembly GCA_001001625.1 of Parcubacteria group bacterium GW2011_GWA2_45_30. GTDB lineage: Bacteria > Patescibacteriota > Minisyncoccia > Sungbacterales > HO2-52-23 > LCKU01. Next base: position 30,241 of record LCKU01000002.1, read on the forward strand.
AAAACAAATAAAATCAAAAGGACGCTTACCCAAAAATATAGTGTGGTTTTGAAAAGATGAACCTGTTCTTTCTTATAGATTCTGAAAAACAAATTAATTCCGACAAGTACCAAAAATTCAAGAATTATCAATGCACTCGCACCCAATATTTCTTCTCCTCTTGGTCTTTCATAAAAAGCAAAAACATTTATTGCTACAAATAAAGTGAGAAGAATAAAATTTATTTTTTGATTACTCATATTATTGATCCGGACTGCTTTATGAAAAAAATTTTCTTTTCCCAAAATTAAATATGGTTCCCCGCCAGCAACGCTTGAAGCGTAGCTTCTGCGGACCGGGAGCCGACCCGCCTGCCAGTCGCTATCGCTCCAGGCGATTGCGGACAGGTGTTTTTCTCCAGGTTCTTCTTGTGGTGAGCGAAGTCGCACCATGGCGGTTTTTATCGGTGTGAAGTTGTAATCAATCCTTGAGAAAATTGTTTTAATACCGAGCGTTGAGATCGAAATTCGTCAAAGCTAAAATCGTAGAGATTGATCCGAACAATCTCCCCCTTTTTGTCATGGTCGAGTACCATGTTTCCCTGAATATCGGAATCAACGCTTTTTTTCTTTCCTATTTCAACGATAAGTACCCGACTATTTTTATCATATGAAATTTTTATATTTTTTTTACTCATAAATATTTCTTCACTTTGGAGGTGTCGATAATAGTTATAATTTCGAGGATGTCATCTTTTTCTTCGCCCACAATTAACAGTAATCTTGCTTTGCCGTTCTTGCGATAGAGTTTCTTTATGAGCATTCTGCCCTTTTGATCATAACCAATTCGGGTTGGATTAGCAATCGCATCTTTAATAGTCCTTTCAGAAATACGCCGTTCATGCATTCGTTCCCTGACGTGTGGCTTGACAATGTATTTCATAAAAAAATAATATGAATTTCACCCCGTTAGATATAATCCCCTCGGGAGGAATTGAACCTCCATCAAGGGCTTAGAAGACCCCTACTCTATCCATTGAGCTACGAGGGGGCTATACCTAACGGGGCAAGTTGAATCACGAGGGCTTATCGTTTGAAATATTCCACAATTTTTTCTTTAGGAATTTCTTTCTGCTCGCGCGTAACCAAATTTTTCACCGTAACCGTGCTTCTTTTGCTTTCATTTTCGCCCAAAATGACGACATACGGAATTTCTTTTTTTACGGCATAAGCCAACTGGGCCTGGAACGCGCGGTCATCCCCAAGATAAAAAGATGTATTGATATTTGCCGCGCGCATAACTTGCGCAAGTTCCAGATATTCTTTTTTTAGTTCAGGCAAAAGATTTAAGATTAGGACTTTTACGGAGGTCTGCTTTTTTTTAAGCAAATTCAATTTCTCAAACACAGCGTACAATCTATCCACTCCGATTGATCCGCCTACGGTCGGCAATTTTTGTCCGGTAAATGGAACGGTGAGAAAATCATATCTGCCACCGGATGCCACACTGCCAAACTCTTTGGCGTCGGTCAAATACGTCTCAAATACCGATCCGGTATAATATCCGAGTCCGCGCGCCACCGAATAATCAATCTCCCAGTTTTCCGGTAAAACCCCGGCTGTATTCAGATTTCTGGCAATTTCAATAAGTTCGTTAATGCCTTCCTCGGCCGCCGCATTCCCCCGCAACGTTTCCCGCGCTTTTATAAGCCGGGTTTTGGTATCTCCGGAAATAGCGATAATTTCCCAAATTTTTGCCGCAACTTTTTCTTTAAATACTTTTTTCAATTCTTTTTTCAACGCCTCCTCCCCGATTTTTTCTTTTTTATCAACCAAGCGCAAAAGTTCCGGCAATTTTTTTTCAGGAAATCCGGCATACTGCGGCAACCCGTTCAGAACCTTACGATTATTAATTTTTATAATGAATTTGCTAAGCCCGAGGTTTTTGAATGTTTTCCAGATCACGGCAATAATTTCCGCGTCCGCGTCCGTAGAGGATGCGCCCGCAATATCAAGGTCGGCCTGCAAAAACTCGCGGTATCGTCCGGCTTGTGGCGATTCGCCCCGCCACACGTTCCCAATCTGATATCGCTTAAATGGTTTGGGAATTTCGGGATTAACCGCCAGAAATCTGGCCAGCGGCACGGTTAAATCAAAGCGAAGCGACAGGTCCGATTTTTTTTCTTTTGATCCGCGAACGTTAAATATAATTTTCCCTGATTCTTTCTCCCCGCCGAGCAAAACTTCAGTCCGCTCCACCGCAGGCGTTTCCATGGGATCAAATCCGAAATCCTCAAAGGTCTTATGGATCTTTTCAAGCAGTCGCTGACGTAGAATTGCGTCTCCGCTGCCATAGTCGCGAAAACCGCCCCCAAGTTCGGGTTTTATGCGTTTTTCTTGGGTTTTCTTCCTTAATTTCGGCATTTGATGATTATAGCATAAAAAATTGATTTTTGGAAGTTTTTACAGTATAATTTGATAGGTTGGCGGCTATGGTGTAGTGGCAGTCA
>LCKU01000003.1:0-29267 GCA_001001625.1 Parcubacteria group bacterium GW2011_GWA2_45_30
GAGGTGGAAGCGTTGTTTAAGATGGTGGAGGTGGATTGATTTGCGATTCTGAATTCCTGCGCCCCATCCCAACGGATCAAAGTGCCGGTGGCGGTAAGATTTCCTCCCAAGAATGTTTCTCCGCCCACGGTAAGTTTGGCTCCGGGGGATGAAGTTCCAACTCCCAAACGCTTGGATGCGGTTATCCAAAAAAGATCATTTTCACCGGTTATGGATTGAGTTCCGTCAAAAAACGACACTTGTCCAGCAACTCCGGAACCTGTAATTCCGCTGCCCGCGCCCGCGCAGTTACCGGTGGTTAAACAAAGCGTTGCGTTTGATCCGGTAAAATTAGGAAGGATATAGTTTTTGTCTGCATCAAGATCAGCCGATACCAACGAGGCGTAAAATGAGGGAGAGGCGGCGGATTCCTGAAGACGGAATCCGAGATCAGAAGTCGTGGTGCCGGTAGAGAGCATTCTTCCAGCTTGAATCATTCCCGCCACCTGTAGGTTTGATGCAATCGTAGATGTCCCGGTGGTGGTTCCCACATGCAAAAGTCCTTGCGAGAGAATAGCGGATCCGGTGGCCGAGACCGAGAGAAATGAATTTCCATCCGCTCTTTGCACGTCAAAGATGTTGGCTGTGGTTCCGCCTCCGGACCGGAAGATGGCGGCAGTAGCGCTGGTGGAGGTTGCGAGAACACTCAATCCTGCGGGTGAGAAAGGAGTGGCTTGTCCAATAGATACCTGGTCTCCGGCAGATAAGAGACGGACTGTGGCGCCGTCGTCAATCCAGCCGGATATTGCGCCTCCGGCCGCGGCTGAGGCGGCGCAAGAATTATCTATCAAAAGGAAACAGCCGTTGGTTAAGGCGAGGCCGTTGTTAAATGTCGAAGTTGCTCCGGAAGAAAGATTGATCGAGCCCCCTGTAATAGTTAATCCAGATGAAGTCGCCAAGAATCCCGGAGCAGTGAGGCCCGTATATAATGTAGAGGTTGCGGCTTGGAAATTGGCGACGCCCTGTATTGAGAGGATGGAGCCGGGGGTGGTTGTTCCGATGCCGACGTTACCGGTACTTTTTATAATCATCCTTTCATCCGGCCCATCTATATTACCGTCGGTAACCGTAAAAAACACAATTGAACCCGACTCGGAGCCAGTAGTTGTAGCTTCTACCTGACCCCAAATGCCCGCTAAATTCTTCCTTTCACTATTGTCGTTATAAGCACTCCAAATAAGACCTCCCATATAATCACCGACCAAAGGTGTGCCAGTAGCACTGCCTCTTGACTTTACAAAATATTGGTATGGACCATAAACGTTCTCAGAGATTCTCTGTACTCCAATAGACGAATTTATTTTGTCATCACCCAGAACATTCAACTTGAAAATTGGCCCCGCCGTTCCAATGCCGACGTTGCCAGTATTGGTTACAACAAAATGAGTTGTGGTGGCAGATGCGGTGGAGGATGCGATGGCGAACAAATAATTTTGCACCGGATCTTGGTTATTGGCGTGAATGGAGAGTTTGGCTAAGGGAGAAGTAGTACCTATTCCCAGACGAAGATTCGCGGCATCGGTCGCAAGGTAATTTGCCGAATCAATCACCGCGACATCAGAATAATAGGCAAGGCGATTTGCAGTACCAAGATTGACTCCGCCTCCGGACCCAATCGCGCCAGCGCAAGATCCCTGAGGCAAACGAAAACAACCATTCGCAATTTGTATACCATTGGCAAATGTAGATGTTCCTGATCCCTGTACGCTAATTACGCCGGTGGTCTCAATCACGCCAGGAACCGAAGTTGCTTTACCCACCCCCAACCCTCCGGTGAGATATATATCTCCGGCAACAGAGGTGGTAGTGGCCGGAGAAGACGTGCCAACGCCCAAATTTCCTCCAATGAAGAAAAGGTTATATGCATTATCCACGATATCGGCTCCGGACGTATAATAAGCAAGCTGTCCCCCGCCTCCCGGCATTACTACGCCGGATCCGCCGCTCTGTCCCACCGCATCCTGACCGCAAACAATTCTTCCGGACGGGTCGGTTTCCAATACTCCGGAGCCGGAACAATCAATAATGGTTTGCAAAAGAGCGGCTGCGGCGAATTTTGCGTCACCCGTAACTCCAAACGCTCCATTTACCGAAAGAAGTTCAGAGGGATTCGTTGTGCCGATTCCAACCCGTCCGGACTTGGCGGCAAGATACACAGACGTGCTGGCCGTAACCGTCCCGTCAAAAGTTGAAGTGCCGAACACATCCATTTTTCCGGAAATCAGCGTATTGCCGGAAATGAAGGTGTCGCCGGACACATCCAAAACCCCATCCACATCCACCCGTCCGGCTAAACTGGAACTTCCCACCACGGAGAATGAAGCGGACGGGGCCGAGGTGCCGATTCCCACATTTCCCCCGCCGGTAATTACAAATTCAGCAGAACCGCTTGCATTCTGCGCTTCAAAAATATTTTGCGCCGCGTCGGGAAAGGCCGCCACCGTAAAACGGGCGGATATGGAAGTGGTTCCAATACCAACTGCGCCCCCGCCCCGGGTAGAAATAGTAACAACCGGACTTCCGGTGGCAGAAGATGAAATAGTCCAGGCATTGGCAAGATCAGGCGGAAGAAGAAAAGAACTTGTGGAAGCAAAATCAAGGGTAGCCGGACCGTTAAAGGTAAGAGATGAGCGCGCCGGAGTGCCGAGAAAAATACCCCCGCCGATCTCAAGCGAAATCCCGGGATCGCGCGTAACAATCCGATCGCCGCTCCGCGCCCAAAACTCCTGCGAAATCACCGGACGCTGGGAATCGCCGGTAACAAGTATGCCGTCTCCGGCTTCTATATTATATATGATGTTAGAGGCGGTAATTATGCCTTGTCCCAAATCAACATCCGTGCCGCGCAAAAGACCCCGAATGGTTACTTCGTTGGAAAATTCCGCCTCCTGCCGGAAAAAGCTCGGTGTCATAATCGTAACTCCGGGCGCAACGGCTGAAGGCGATGATGACTGAACCGAACGGTTTTTGGCGCGAATGGCCTGGCCGTCAAGCACCGCCGCCTGCTCCTCGGCGTTTTTGCGCCCGAACACCCGCCGGAAAAATGAAACACTCTCCTCCATGATGGCTGCTAAAAACGAACGATCCGAAACTGAAACTTCTTCCCGCTGGACAACTTCTTCCCGCGATAATGGATCAGAAAAAATCGAGGCGTGTACAGTAAATGCTGCGGACAATAAAAACACAAAACAAAGAAACCTCAAAATAAATGTTTTAAAATCCGAAATCCGAAATCCGAAATCCGAAACAATACCCAAATCCAAAATTCCAAATCTTAAACGATTCTGTTTTTGAATATTCGAGCTTCGAATTTGTTTCGAATTTCGATATTCGAATTTAGATTTTTGAGTCTGATTTTGCATTTAACGTAATATTCCCACGTACACTTCCACTTTATTTTCTTTAACCTTGATAACCCCGGAATTGAGCATAATTTCCTTGGGGGAGGAGCTGGGAATTTTCAAGGTGACGGAATTTCTAATCAAAGAAATGAAATTGGCATGCAGAGGCAAAACATCAAACGGCCCTTTGGCATTGAAAGAAGAAACGGCCTCGGTTTCACCCTGGAACAACACCCCTTCGCGGTCGCGAACCGTGACGGAAAGATTGGGAATGTTTTTGTTTACATAGTTATTCATGGGTGGTAAAAAATATATAAAACACAGAATCCAAAACACAAACCAAAACTAAAATTCCAAATTCATCTAATTTCTAATTCACCTAATAAAATGTCCAATTCTCAATTGTCTAAACGCTTCTTGACTTCCGTTTCTTTAGCTTTTTTGATAATGGTAGTGAAAATCAAGTTCAATTCATGCGCTTCTTTCCAAAGTTTTCTAGCTTCTGCGGCGTGCTCCGGCGATGCCATAGCAGACATGCGCAAAAAATGTTTTGACTCCTTCGCTTCTTTATTGGCTATCGCCATTTTGTGGATAAAATCTTTGTTGCTTTCGGCGCAGTCAGCTTCACAATAATTAGAACCCACAGCCGTTCCCGCGCCAACCAATTGGGGAATTATGCGCTGAGTAATGCCGTTTTTTGGCAGTTTTCGGACAAACTCAATAATTTCTTCGCCAAACTTTGCAGTTCTTTCCTCTAAATCGTACTTTTTAGGATTTCCATTATTTTGCATTTTATTAGAACTTAGACAATTAGGTGAATTAGTAATTAAAAATTTATCTGATTTGCTTAACACTGCCTATGTAAAGAAATTTCTCCGCCGGAACGTCATCATATTTTCCGGCCAAAATTTCATTAACCTCGCTGATGGTGATTTTTAACGGAATATATTGCCCTTTGCCGCCAGTCTGATCCTCGGCCACAAAAAGCTGCTGGGTCATGAAATTTCTCAACTTCTTGGCGCGCTGATATGTGGTGCGATCTTCCACCGAGAGTTCCGACTCGCCCACCAAAGACACCACCCGCTCCAAAGAAAACGCGCGTTTCAGAAGAGCCTGGGAAGAACGCGCGGTCTGATAATGAAGCTCGCCCGCAGTTTGAGGAGACAGGGCGGATGAAAAAGACGCCAGAGGATCAACGGCCGGAAGCAAATTTTGCTGGTATAGGTCGCGCGAAAACACAACCGCCGAATCAAGATGCGCAAATACCGACTGCACCGCCGCATCCGTAATATCGTCATTGGGAATATATACCGTCTCCACCGCGCTTATGGAATGCGATGCGTTTGAAGACAAACGCGCGTGAAAAGCAGCCATCTCGGAAGTAAGCGTCGGCTGATAACCGTCTTCGGAGGGAAGAGTGCGCATCACCGTGGCCAATTCGTTTCCGGCCTGCGCAAACCGGAATATATTATCCACGAAAAAAAGCACGTCCGACTGCAGGACATTTTTAAAATACTCGGCCAAAGTCAGAGCGGAGTATGCGGTAAGAGCGCGCAGAGCCGGCGGAGCGCCCATGGGACCCAAGATAATCGAAACCGAATTCAAAACGTTTTTTTCTGTCAAAACCTCCACGAGTTCATGCCCCTCGCGCGTACGCTCTCCCACTCCGGCAAATACCGAAACCACTCCGCTGGTTTTTTTCAAAACCACAATATTATGTATAAGTTCGGTAAGCATGACGGTTTTTCCGACCCCGGCCCCTCCCAAAAGGCCGATTTTGCCTCCTTTCAAAAAGGGACAAAAAAGGTCAATAATTTTAATTCCGGTCTCGGTTATTTCCTGCTTAGACGAAATTTCAATATAGGGCGGACTTTCGCGATAAACCGGATGGCGGCCCTCGTTTTGGGGCGGCGGTTGGCCATCCAGCGGATCCCCGAACATATCCAACACCCTTCCCAAGAAACCGCGTCCCACGGGAATTGACAGTTGCTCCCCCGAATTTAAAACCCGGGCGCCGCGGCGCAATTTAGCAACAGCCCCGAATACAAAACAAAAATAGGCGTCCTCCCTGGACGAAACGCGAACTTCCAGACGAATTAAAGGATCATCTTCCAAAGTCAGCATATCGTGCAGAGACGGTTTGCCGGTCAAAAATTCAACTTCCGCAATCTGGCCTTCAACGCTTATGATTGTGCCGTAATTAGTGTTCATCAAGATTTGATTAAACTCTTAGTTGGTGTTCCCCAGAGCGCCACGCCGCTTAACGCATTAATCTGTTTTTTATTGGCAAGCTGGCGCTGGGCCTGACGCTGTTTCAAGAAAGAACGGCGCAAAGCCGCGTCAACATTTAGGGAGGCGCGATCCAACAGCATAAGGCGGCTTGCGACCTTGGCCAAACGCGACTCATAAAATACCTGCCCCAACAGCGATGCAAAAATCTCGCTCTCAAAAAAAATCATTATATCCTCAAGCGACGGCTCAAAAATATAAGACACTGCCGCCCGGGCGGCTTCGCCCAAAGCTCGTTCCTCTCCCGAAACACGCGACAATACCGGATGCTGGTCTATAAAACTTCGGAAAGAACCGTGAAACACCACGACATGCGCATACTGATGAAGATGTTGGGTTATTTCTCCGAGCTCGGCGCTGGAAATATGAGTATCGGGAAAATCAAAATAGGTAATTTTTTTTTGCGGCATGGCGGCCTCAAATAACGCCCTGCCCATCTTGCCGATTATTACGCAATCCGCATCGCTCCAGCGTATATTTTTAAGAAACATGGCAAATGTTTTTCCGATAAGCTCGCCGTAAAGACCGGTGTTGGCGGAAAGCAGGACATAGACGGTTTTGCCGTTTCGCCGGATAAGCGACAAGGATTTGGATGCCGCGCCATCCGCTAACGCCTGCCCGATCCCGCGCCTCGCCATGAGAGAACGGACATCCTCCTTATAAGCGGATTTTATTTCGGCAAAAAGATCCGCCAGACCCGCATAAAATTCGCGGTTCTGCAAAACCGAGTTGCGGATGCGCCGGATGGTCATGGCCGCAATGCCCTCATACGTTTCAATAAGAAGCCGAAGTATTGAAAGGCGCTCTGTTTCTTCAAAAATATTTCTTCGCGGCATAAAATTAGTTATTAGTGGATAGTGAGTAGTGAGTAGTGAGTAGTGAGTAGTGAGTAGTGAGTAGTTACTGATTATTTGCCATCAATTATTTGCTACTGATTGTTGACTGGCGTAATTGACACATCCAAATCCTTCACCCTCTCCAGAAGCATGGCTATATTATTTGCGCTCGACACCGCCTGTTCCGTCCGATTATGAAATTCGCGATTGGTTTCATACATAAAAACAATTTTCTGAATCGCCAATCGAATATCTTTTGGAGGTCTATTCTCCCATAAATCTCCCCAGGCAAGACCGAATAAAAGAAGCTGCAAATTGGATGCCAGCGAATCGTAGGCGGTCTGATCAAGGAATTGCGTAATGCGCTCTTCTTTGGAAAGAATTTTACGAACGCGCTCTCCAAGTTCTGCGCCAAAACTGGCAAAATTATGCAGGGCGTTGGCCTCGCGCAAAAAAGAAACAAGCGTACGGCCCACTTCAAGCTTCAAGGCCGATTGCACCTGATGTCCCACGCGAGTTACCGACAAAAAAGGGTCCACCGCCGGCCTCCGGCCTTCCGCAAAAAGCCGGTGGTCAAAAAACAAATGCCCGTCAGTCATAGACATAAGATTGGTCTGAATATATCCGGTAAGATCGCCTTCCACCGTTTCCACCACCGGCAAACAGGTAATGGAGCGCTCCCCGCGTGCATGTTTAAAATTTCCGGCGCGCTCCAAAAGACGGGCGTGCGCATAAAAAATATCTCCCGGGTATGAATTCCGGCCCGGATAACGGCGCCCCAGAAGCGAAATTTCGCGATAGGCCTTGGCATGAAGCGATAAATCGTCAAGCACAAGAAAAACGTCATTTCCGGCGTCCCGAAAATATTCAGCAACGGTCATAGCCACATAGGGCGTCAAATAAATCAAACTTGCCGGATCATCCGATTCGGAAACAATAAGAACCGTTTTTTCAAATATTTTGGCTTCGCGTAAAAATTCTTCAATTTGTTTTACGGTAATCTGCGGTTTTCCGATGGCGGCATAAACTCCCACCGCCCCCTGCCGGACTTGCGTCAAAACCGAACGCAAAAGAAAGCGCGACTTTCCGGTTTTTTGATCGCCGATCACAAGCTCCCGCTGTCCTTTTCCCAAAGGCACCATAAGATCAATTACCATAACCCCGGTTTCGCACGGCCTCCGAATTCTGGCTCGAGATTGAATTCCCGGAGGCATGCTATCCACCGGACGACGTTCTCCCCGCAGCGGCAGGGGATGCGCCGGATCAAGCGAATGCCCCAGAGGGTCAATAATCGATCCCAAAAGTTCGGGACCAAGAGAAATTTCAAAGCGCGCCGCGCTTCGCGCCAGGCGCGTACCCACTCGCAGGGGTGTTTTAGAAAAACTCAAAAGCTCCACCGCATCTTCCCGGATAGCGGTAACGATAGAAATCTCGCCGGATTCAGACATAACAACCTCATCGGGTGTCGCCCCGGGCAATCCCTCGGCATAGACAATCGGCGGAATAACTTTTTTTACAAAACCGATCTCTCCGATATTATTAAGATAAAAATTGAAATCTTCCATTTCGTGCTTCGCACAGCATGATGCCAATCTACAAATCTTATGCTAATCTACAAATTGCTAATAAATTCCTGTGTTCGGTATTCGCAATTCGCCAGATTGGCATTAAATTCGCATCGGATTGGCATCACTGCTTATTGGTTTCTAACCGTCACGGCATGCCTCAACGACTCTTTTATTTTTTCTTTATCGCGCTCGATCCAGGACGCGATCATTACTCCCAAACTTTTTTCCACAAAACGCCCGCGAAATATAATGCGGGCTCCGGCGCGGATGGAAAGATCCCGCCCGAAATCCAAAATTATATCCGGCCCTATTTCGCGCTTCACCCATGAACTTATATGATCAATCGTCTCGCCCGTCGGTTCAAACCCAAGCTCTAACCGGAGCGCCCGAAGACCCTCAATCGCTTTATGCAATGACGATATGAATGCTCTTAAACCCTCCGGATCTTTTCTGTCTAAAAATTTGTCCGCTTCTTCCTCAAGCAAAAGATAAATCCTTTGCGGCAAGCGGCGGCGCAGTTTCTCGCGCACCGCCAAAGGATCGCGATGATACAAGCCCTCTGCCAAAATGTCCGCGCCCTCGCTAAACGCGCCCGCATCCTCTTGCGTCCGGATCTGCTTCAAAATTTCACTTATGTCCCGTGATGTTTGCATAATAATTCGCTTCGCTTATTCGAAGAATCCTTCGCGCTTAGCTTCTTCCAACGCCTTTATCACCAATTCCCGGTGTCCTTCAAGATCAATGGTTTTACCAAGAACATTGGTGGAAACCAAATAGATAATTCGGAAAATTGAGCGCTCGACCCGTTTTATCAAGTCCTGTTTATACGACTCCACCTCCGTGACCACGCTGGATTGCAAACGTTCAAATTGGAACTTGGCAATGCCCTCAAATTGCGCCACCTCGTCCTGCATGAATTTTTCAAATCGCTCCGTGCTTTCCCGCGCGCGATCGGTCAGATGTTGATAAAGGGCATCCATATTTTTCAAATAGGTTTTGCGCGCCTCATCGGTAGAGGCCTGATATGATTTTGAGAACCCTTCCGAAAGCTTCAGGAGCCGTTCGGTTTCGCCGCGCGAGAATTCGCGAACGACTTTTTCAAATTCTTTTTGAAATCCCTCGCGCGAAACCGCGGATTCTTTCAAAATGTTTGCGGACGCCTGATGCGCTTTACCGATAATGGCAAGTGATTCCTCGCGGGCCTGGTTAAGAATTGCTTCAGCCGCGCGTTCTGCCCGTTCCAAACGCAGTCGGGCTTGTTCCCGCGACTGAAAAATCCGCTTAAAAAATTGAGTTCCCCAAAGAATCAGGACCGACAATAGTCCGATATTCAGCAAAATTACTGAAATGAAAAGATAGGGAGAGACGATGAAAGATGGAGTTTCGAAAAACATAATTCGCTCATCATGGCGATTTTCAACCATTACAATTTCAGACACGACTAGTCGCTCATAAATGCTTTTGAAAATCTTCGCGAAATCCCACCGAGATTTCGCTCATCACGGGTCGGCCTCGCTCTCGCGCGATCGCGCGCGAACCATGGCCGCTCGGCCTCCCAGTGTTTTCAAAAGTATTTACTTCGCTCTAAAGTTCATTGAAATTGCAACGGTCTCAACCGCACATATACTCACTCTTTTATTTTCTGAATGAAGCCGCTCTGCGGCTTATTTTTAATCTTTGTTAATGGAAAATTTAGGCCAAGCCCTTTAAAACACTATAATTACATACGCTATAATCGCTCCGATCGCGATTATGCCAAGCGTCAGAAAAAGATTTAAGAATACGCTAAATTCTATCAGGCGCGCGGCCAATGGATTCCGGCCCACGGCCTCCACTCCGCTACGCGCCACTTTCCCAAAATAAGTAAACCCGATAACAACTGATCCGGCCGCGATGATAAAGGCCAACAAATAACGGAGCGTGCGCTGGGGAGAGGTCGTAAAAAACGTAAGTGGACTTGAAATCCGCACGTCAACCAACATCGGAATCTTCCCTATTTTTTCCTGATCCGCTTCGTTGAAGTCCGCGAGCGCCACCCCCAGCACATGCCCGAATCCAATGGCTTTAGCTCCGATACCGGGAATAATGGAGGTTGTGATTAAATCGCCGCCGCGTATCGGGCCGTTCAAGGTAGAAACACGCACCAATGATTTACCGGAAGAAATAACAGGAGTAAATCCCTCGGAACCGCCATTCACCACAATGGCCGACCTTTGGCTTACCACGCCCACCACGCCCGGATCATAACCCTCCTTGCTCAAACGATAGCCGCTGTCATAGAAACTTATTATATCGCCATCCTCCGCATCAGGTGCGGCAATTGATACCGGTGCCGCAACGCCGGCTGAAATTTCATTGCCCGACAACGGAGACGCAACGGGAAACGCCGGAGAAGCCGGAGCGGTTTGCGAAAATAACTGCCGCACGCTTCCCTCAATCGCCGCGAGCGATTTTTCAAACGATCTGGCATATACTCCGGCATTGGGCAAAATAAACCGCGTCTGCATCCGATAAAATCTATACTCCTGCGACAAAATCATAAAATAGGTGCCCAGAACAAAAAATACCGCCAGTGCCGCAAAACCGGAAACAAAAATACGCAGGAGTGAACCCCAGACTGTCTGAAAACTCGGTTTTGTTTGGGACAGTCTAAACCATCCAAAAATACGCAATAACGCCCCACCACCCCGCCGGAATTCGCGGCTGATTGTCGGATGCGCCGAACGCGAATCAACGCGTGACTCCGAAACCACTAACACCTCATCTTCGCTAGCCACCTGTCCCCTGATCTCCGTTTCCTTTAAAAAACCTTTATTTTGCGGCGCGGAAACGTATCGGGTCGTATCCGATATGGTATTGGATTGAGTAATGGGGGAATGACCATTTTTTTTCGCAAATTCCTGGCGAAGCGCTTGCGACTGTGTCTCAATGTAATCCAGTACTACCTTACGGGTGGTGTACCAATTTCTGCCGATTTTTTGAGCCGGCAATTTTCCTTTACGCGCAAGCAAACTTAAATACTCCTGGGAGTAAGGAGTGCCTTCGGCCGCCTCGGCAAGCGTTATATAATTTTTTTCAGGTTTATCCATGAAAGGGATAGTAAATTATTTTCCGGACAATGCCACGCCAAGTGTGGCGAAGCCGACCTGCCTACCGGCAGGCAAGAAAACTTTTTTATTCGTTAGAATATATTTTTGATTATGCATTGTCACACTTAAACAAAAAATTTTTAGTAATAATCCGCTGATCTCATAAAAATTTTATCCGATTTTTTTGATATTTATGCGGTATCGGATGCGTCCCATAGCATATCGGATGCTGGGGATAACCTATTAGTAAGTTTAGCATGGAACAATGGATTTCTTCGGGAATCATTGTGGATAACTCGGCATTGACGATAGGTATACGTTGGAACAAAATATAACTATAATAAATTACCCATTGATAATGATATATTACATTTGATAAACATTAATAAATCGCATATACCAATTTATTAATGTTTATATATGTCGCACTATGGAGAAAAAATACCTAACAATACAGCAGGCGGCAGAATTATTAAGTGTCACCCCCTTGACACTCCGCAATTGGGACCGAAAAGGGACGCTCGCCGCATACCGGAATCCGGTGAATAATTATCGGGTATATCGCTCGGATCAGATTGAACTTTTCTTGCGCAAAATTGAAAATTCAAAAAACCGCCGTAGCGGAAGAAAAATTGATATATCAATGGCTGTTTAATTTAGACGCGGAACATTTCTAAACAAAAATTCCCTAGAATAAACTACCCCGATGCAAGCATCGGGGTATCAGATGGTAATCCTTCGACTTCGCTCAGGATATTTTAGCTTCCGTTTGTATCCTCGTGGCAAGCCGCGAGGTATTGTAGCTAAAATAAATTGAGGGAATTTTTAATTTGACTTTTTTATTTTTTGAGCATATACTTGATATCGTACCTTGATGTATTGGGTGATCGCTCCTAATAATACAAAACATTACTTGGGGGAGGAAAGTCCGAACACCTCAGACAGTCTGAATGGATAACGGCTAACAGCCGCCATGACCGGGAAAGTGTCACAGAAACAATACCGCCGATCGTCATCAAAAAGACCCTAAAGGTTTTTAGGATGAAGGAGGCAAGGGTGAAAAGAGTGAGGTAAAAGCTCACAGCGCGTACCGGCAACGATACGCGGTGAAAAACTCCTATCCGGTGCAAGGTAATCCGCGATTGCGGAAAATCCGCTTGAGCCAAACGAGTAATCTTTGGCCCAGATAAATGATCATCTCCGCAAAAATATAAAAATTTTTGCGGAACAGAATTCGGCTTATAGATGCATCAAGGATAGCAAAAAATCGCCTAGGCGATTTTTTGTTGCTAAAATAATTTTTTCTGTTCTTTATCCAGCGCTTCATTCACCATGCGATCCGCTTCCCTATTTTTTTCCCGCGGCACATGAAAAAACCGCACTTCGGCAAAATCCATTTTCAAATTCCATACTTTAATAAAAAATGGGAACAGCCGCTCCTCTTCAATCTTGTACTCCCCCTTTAACTGGCGGGCTACAAGTTCACTGTCCAGGCGAACTTCAACCGCAAATTTAGCGGTCTTCTTTCCGCCAAAAATTAGTTTTAATTTCTGCAACGCCAAAATAACGGCCCTATATTCGGCTTCGTTGTTAGTCGCATTCCCGATGGCTTCGCCGTAACTTTTAATAGCGTGACTGTTTGAGTCCTTAATAACAACCCCGATAGCCGCCGGACCGGGATTTCCTCTTGCTCCGCCATCCGTATACACTATAATTTTGTCCATATTCATTCGCGCTCAAGGATAAAAGCAAAAGGATAAAGGATAAAATTTTAGCTTTTAGCTTTTAGCTTACTGGAGATAGCCAACCCGCCTTAACCAGTATCCGTTTTCCCACTCCCAAAGAATTTTAGCCGCGACAAACGCCTTGGTATCATTATAGAAATAAGGAAACTCCCGAATCTCAACCTCGCCCCGCAGCTCTCCCCACTCATGCGCGCTTTCGGCGCAAAGCACGAAATTCGAATTTCGAAATTCGAAATTATTTCGAATTTTGGATTTCGAATTTCGGATTTTGATTCTTCCTCCTTTTTCACGGAGCATCGCGCCGCATCGCCCGCATAGCTTGTTTTGGTCTATTCTTAAAATCCAGCGCGTCTGGACGTCCTGCGGAAGCGATAATGTTTTTTTAATCTCAAACTCCTGCAGAGCCGATATGTAGGCCGCGGTCTGCAAATTGTATTCCGGCCAAAATCCGGTTGAGGTTTTTATATCCAACACCCCGAATTTTCCGTCAACCATGGCCAGCGCGTCCACGGTTCCGGCATAATGGTGCCGTCCGGACCAAATAAGGCGCTCCACAAATTCGGGATGCAGTTCTATTTTTCTCGCGGCATTAAACTCCTGAAAAGCGTTCACGGCCGGAAGCACTTCTTCGGGAATAGGATCCTGGCTTCCGGTAAAAAGGCCCTGAATAGCCCGATGAAGTTTGGTCCCCTCTTCCGCGGACTTATTTTTAATGTCTTCGGCTGATGAATAATCCCCGACTTCTTTAAAAAAAATATCCAGGCCGGGTTTGGCCTTTATATCAAGGATCTTGGTCACCCGCGGCATCCAGACGCCATTTACTTCATAACCGCATTCCTTTTTAAAATGATTGGTATCTGTGTAACGCATAATGTGATGCCAATCTACAAATTTTATGCTAATCTACCAATTGCGAATTATGCGAATATTGGCAATTCGCCAGACTCGCCCCGCCCCTACTTTGCTTCACAGATATTTACGTATCAAACCTGGTTCGGATATAAACCCTCTTTTGGCTTATAACCTCTTTCAAGTAAAGTAAGGGCGGAGTAAACATTAAATTCGCATAGGATTGGCATCATTGCCTTAGTGCTTCCACTCCCGGCAATTTCTTTCCGGCCAGAAATTCAAGCATTGCGCCTCCGCCGGTAGAAACATGTGAAAATCCCTTTAAAACGCCATAATGTGCAATAAGCGTTACCGTATCCCCTCCCCCCACTACGCTAAACGCCCGGCTTTTGGTAATTGCGCGCGCAACAGCCACAGTTCCTTTGGCAAATTCTTTGCGCTCGGCAAATCCAAGCGGACCGTTCCAGACAATAGTTTTAGCGCGATGAATAAGCGTGCAGAAATTTTTAACCGTAGCCGGACCAATATCATAGTTGACTTCGTCCCGGCGAATATCACCTATTTGGACAATCCGCGGGCGCGACCCAGCGCTTAGCGCAACACAAAGATCAGCCGGAAGATGCAAGCGCGGATTTGAAATAATTCTACGAATGGAGTTACTTTTTTTTGAGATACCGCGTTTATTGATAAATGGAATAACTGGATTCACCAAGGCGCCGCCAACCAAAACATCATACCCTGTCTTTAAAAATCGTTCAATCAACGGCAGTTTGGTTTCAAGTTTCGCTCCTCCCAACACCGCCACCGCCGGATATCGCGGAGCGCGGAACAAATGGCTTAAAACCTTAACCTCTTGGGCAAAGCGCAGTCCGGCAGCTGAAGGCAGCAGACGAGCAATCCTATCCACAGAAGCATGCGAGCGGTGGGCATTGGCAAATGCATCATCCAGGTATATATCGCTCCAGCGCGCGAGACGGCGCGCAAATTGTAAACTATTTTTTTCTTCCCCGTTAAAAAATCTTAGATTTTCAAAAAAAAGAATATCCAGCGAGCGATCTTGCTCCGGATCAAACGCCCGGGGATCATCAATAAAAATAATTCTTCGCTTCAGCGTCCGGGAAAGATGCGCCGCCACGGGTTTTAATGACATATGCGGCACTCGTTTTCCCCGCGGCCTTCCCAAATGCCCCATAAAACGGATACGCCCCCCGCATTTATCAATGTATTGGATAGTCGGCAAGATGGCCCGCAAACGAAAATCATCCTTAATTTTTCCATCTTTAACCGCGACATCAAAATCGCCCCGCACCAGAACCCGCGTGCCGCGAGAAATCCGCATGTTTGACAATGTTTTTAACCGCATTGCTTTATGCTATAATGAAACCGCATAATAATCAATTTTAACGCCTATTCGCAAGGTATTCCGAATATGGTATAATGAACTACCCCGATGCAAGCATCGGGGTATCAGATGGTAATCCTTCGACTACGCTCAGGATATTTTAGCTTCCTTTTTGTATCCTCGCGACAAGTCGCGAGGCATTGTAGCTAAAATAAAAAGAGTAAAATATGAAAAAAATACATCGCATCATTATAGCGCTATCCGCCGGCGCAGGCGTCATTATAATGAGTTATTTAACCTATCTCCATTATGCGGGGGGAAGTAATTCGTTCTGCAATTTAGGCGAGGGGCTTTCCTGCGACATTGTAAACAAAAGCATTTATGCGGAGATCCTTGGAATCCCTTTCTCGGTTCTCGGGCTTTTATATTTCTTGGGAATAGCGTGGACAGCCTGGAAACGCTATGATATTTCTGCGCTAAAAGCAGTCATTGTGCTTTCCATAATATTCTTGGGTCCCTCATTATATCTTACCGCCATGGAAATATTCGTAATTAAAAATCTTTGCATATTCTGCGAAATTTCAAAAGTTCTCATGCTTATTATTATAGGGACCGCATACCTGGCCGTGCGCCATATTCCTCCCAAAACCGGATCTTTGGCCGCGGCCGTAATCGCCGCGATTCTGCTTGCCGGATTCACGTATTTAATCCATGCTAACGCCGGTCCGGGAGAAAAATACAATGAATTTGCCCAATGCCTAGATAAAAAGGGATTTATCATGTACGGCTCCATAACCTGTTCGGCCTGCGCGCGCCAGCGCTCTCTTTTTGGAGACGCGTTTGAATTTATCAAAGAAGTGGAATGCGACCCGCGTAATCCCCATCCGGAAACCCAGCGCTGTATTGAAAAAAATATATCCCGTACTCCAACCTGGATACAGGAAGATGGAACCGGGAAAGAATTATTCAGATTTGAGGCGGGAGTGCAAAGTTTGGATAAATTAAGCGAAGCATCTTCCTGCACTTTGCCGAAATAAATTGTAGGCGTTAATCGCGTTGTTCACACTTTGGAAAGCGCGGTTCCCTCGTCCCGCCCTTTACCGCTCAAAAGGAAACCTCGCCTTCATTTCGCGGACAAAGGGCGGAACTCGACCGCGCTTTCATACTCCTCCACCCTGCTTTTTGTATATATATGCGGGGTCGAGTCACTCACTTGGGGGAAAGAATCGGAAGTGCCGCTGTAAATGAGTAGTGGGAATTTGGAAAGATCCACGGAGCGGCACGGACGCTTAGCGAGGCGGAAATAAATAAAAGAAGAAATATGCGCCTCGCCGAGCGTCTTTCCACCAAGTGAGGGACGAAGGGGTACCCGCAACACATTTTTACAAAAAGCAGGGTGAAGAAGTGTAACAAAATGTAAACAACGCGAGTATTTATTACAATAAAGATATGATCCCGGAAAATCTTACCTTGGGAATAATTTTGGGCGCTGCGCTGGTGGACTCGATAAACCCCTGCGTTATCGGGGTACTGGTTTTTTTGCTGGCTTTTATGACACGGGTATTCCAGAGCCGCACCCGGATGCTTTTGGGCGGCTTGCTTTATTCATTTGTAGTCTATATAACATATTTGGCTCTGGGACTTGGCGTTCTTCGCGTTGCGGTATCCATTGGATTTTCTACCGCATTTTACTGGATAGCGGCCGCCATTGCCATTATGGCGGGACTTCTTGAAATAAAAGATTATTTCTGGTACGGAAAAGGATTTACTCTGCAGATGATGCCCGGGGGAGCGGCGCGTCTGAAATATTATACGTCCAAAATCGAAGAATTTGAGGCCCAACATCCCAAAGCCGCCCTATTGCTGATTGCGGCGCTTGGCATATTCGTGGTTTTGGTTGAACTTCCCTGCACCGGCGCGCCTTATTTCGCGATTTTGGCGCTACTCGCGCAAGGAAGTTATACCGAGGCCGTGCCCCTGCTCCTTATCTATAATTTCGTATTCATATTGCCGCTCCTGGCCGTCATACTTATCGCCTATTTTGGCGCGGCCTCGGAAACCATTGAGGCCTGGCGGCAGAAACATCGCGAACTTATGCGACTCATAATAGGAACTTTCCTTATCGCGCTTGGAGTGTATATGGTATATACGCTGGGTATATAAAGTAACTCGCCACCATGCTTTTCGCTCAATAGTTCCGGCACGGACACAATTTTGCTCGGTAATACGATTTTGAAACACGGACGATTTCGTCCAGCGATGAAATCGCCTAAGGGTCGAGCCGAATTCTCCAACTGCGGTTGGAGACCATGCAATTCGGCTCTCCCATTGTTTCAAAATCGCATCACCTCGCTTTAAATATATTCGCGTCTTATTATATCGGAAGAGTATAGTGGACTCGTTTAGAATATAATTTTTAATGTAATGGATTGGTACCATCTCTCGCTTAACGAAATAAAAGAAAAACTTGCGACTGACTTTGAGAAAGGGCTTTCAACTAATGAGATAGAAAAACGGCGCGCGCAATACGGGCCGAACGAACTCCCCAAAGGCAAGAAGCTCCGCTGGTGGGAGCTTCTTTTTCGGCAGTTCAAAAGCCCCCTCATATTTATACTGCTTATAGCTGGAGCCGCCACTTATTGGCTCGGAGAGTTGATTGATACCTCCATTATTTTGCTCGCAGTCAGCGTTAATGTTTTTATCGGCTTTGGGCAAGAGTTCCGCTCAAACCGGATCTTTGAAAAACTGCAATCCATAATATCGGTAACAACCCGCGTGCGAAGAAACGGCAAGCTGAATGAAATAAATGCGCAAGAACTGGTGCCGGGCGATATTATATTTTTAACAATGGGCGTTAAAATTCCGGCAGATGCGCGGCTTACCGAGTCGCACCGGCTGGAAGTTGACGAAGCGCTCCTTACCGGAGAATCGCTTCCGGTTAAAAAAAAAGCGCTTGATATTAAAGCTGACGACATTCCTCTGGCAGACCGAAAAAATATGGTGTATGCCGGGACCGTCGTCAGCGAAGGCAATGGAGTGGCACTAGTTGTGGCCACCGGAGAAAAGACCGAACTCGGACAAATCGCCAAACTTACCGCCTCGGTTACGGATGAACAGACTCCCCTGCAGGAACGTCTGTCGCGTCTTGGAAAAACTATTGCAGCCCTGGTAATATTGGCCGCCTTAATAATTATCGTAACCGGAATAGCCGAGGGAAGAGGATTGGTTGAGATGTTCACCGTGGGAGTGGCGGTGGCGGTTGCCGCAATCCCGGAAGGACTGCCGGCGGCGCTGTCGGTAGTATTGGCTGTCGCATCCCAAAGAATATTTTCCAAACAGGGCCTGGTAAAAACGCTGATTGGCGCCGAAACCTTGGGCTCCACCACGGTAATTTGCACGGATAAGACCGGAACTTTAACCGAAGGAATTATGAAAGTAGAGGAAATAGCAGAGGCCGGAGATCTAAACCGAGCGGCGCTGGCCCTAGCCCTGGCTAATGAGGCGGCAATAATGGAAGACGGAACAATAAAGGGAGATACAACGGATAAAGCCAAGCTGGAATATTTTACGGAGAACGGAGGGGATCTTGAAAAGACTTATGTAGAACTCCCGCGCAAAGCATTGCTGCCTTTTGACGCGGTGGAAAAATATATTGCCTCATTCCATCAAGAAAATAATGGCTCCTGGCGAATTTTTGTCACCGGATCCCCGGAAACCCTGATTAATCGCTCCGTTTTATCGGATACCGAAAAAAACCGCCTGCGCCATCTCGTTGACAGCCGCGCGGATCAGGGATACCGCATGATCGGCATTGCCGAACGAATTTTAACCAAAACCGCCTGGGACGATATGGATGATCCTCAAACGCTTAAATCCCAAATTATAAATCTCTCAATTTTGGGATTTGCCTGCTTGCGCGATCCGATCCGCGCTGAAGTCAAAGAATCGGTGGCGGAGAGCAGACAAGCCGGAATACGCATTATCATGGTAACGGGTGATCATAAACGCACCGCCCGTGTCATTGGCAAAGCACTTGGGTTTAACGATACGTACGAATCAATCATGGAGGGATCAGAGCTTGACGAAATATCCGAAGAAAAACTCGCCGAACGGATACGAAGCGTAGAAATATTTTCCCGCGTATCGCCCAAGCATAAAATTCAGATCGTAAACGCTCTGCGCAATCAAAAAGAAGTTGTGGCTATGACCGGAGACGGAGTTAATGACGCCCCGGCGTTAAAAGCCGCCGACGTGGGGTTGGCGCTGGGTACCGGCACCGATATTACCAAAGAGGCGGCGGATCTCGTGCTCCTTAACGATAGTTTTTCCACTATTACCGCCGCTATCCGGGAAGGCAGAATTGCTTTTGACAACATGCGCAAAGTCGCCGTATTCCTGCTTATGGGATCTTTTACGGAATTGATCCTAATAATGTCTTCCCTGGTCTTAGGAATTCCTCTACCAGTAACCGCAGTCCAAATTCTTTGGGCCAATATCGTGGAGGACGGGTTCCCGAATTTTGCCCTGGCCTTTGAACCTGGAGAAAAAAATGTAATGAAACGCAGGCCCTTCAGACGCCAAGAACCGATTTTAAATAAATTTGGGATGCTATTTATTCTACTACAGGGACTGGTAACCGATTTATTGCTTGTGGGTGTATTTCTTTGGCTTTTCTATGCAAGCGCGTATTCAATTGAACACATCCGCACGATTATCTTAACAGCCCTGGCAACCGATGCTTTAATTCTTGTATTTGTGCTGAAAAACCTGCACGAGCCACTCTATCGCATCCAGCTTTTTGACAACAAATATCTGATATTTGCCGTATTCCTTGGATTTTCCGCCATGTTTGCCGCCATATATTTACCGCCCCTCCAACGACTGCTTGAGACAGTCCCCCTGAGCGGCCGGGACTTACTGTTTATCTTCGTTCTTGGGGCGATAAAAATGGGTTTTGCTGAGGGTATTAAATGGTGGGTTCGCCAAAAAGACCTTGCGCCAACCTTGAAGGAACTACATTTTGCTGTAAAGCATGCTGCGGCGATCCAAAAACCGAAGAATACAAAGATAAAAAAGACAATGTATGCGAATTTTGCTAGAACGCCGAGGCCTGTGAAATTATTTCCCCGAATTCCTGCGGACGCAAACTGGCGCCCCCGACCAGCGCCCCATCTACTCCGGGTAAAATCAAAAACTGCCTGGCATTTTTCGCGCTAACCGATCCTCCGTAAAGCATTTTAACTTTATCAGCATATTTTTTGCCGTACATACGGGATAAAATGCCCCGTAGATATCGTAGGGCACGCACTGCACTCTGGGGCGTATCGACCTGGGCGCCCGGCATGGTTGAAATTGCCCAAACCGGCTCATAAGCCACTACTACCCGCTCTAACTGCGATTTTTTAACGCCCTTAAGGGAGTTTTTTTTTATCTTTTTATTTACCATCTCGTCCGTTTCTCCCAGGGTCATACGCAGCGACGAATGTCCGACAATTACGTAACGCACGCCTAAATTCTTTAGTTGCCTAAGTGAAATCTCTCCAGTATAAGGACCCTCAGCCCAAAAAACATCCTGTGCTCCCAACTTTGCCTGCCGCAGTATTTTTGAGACAGCCGAAATAAAAAGAAAAGGCGGTGCCACCACAACATCTGCTCCGCGAAATATTTTAGAATATTTTTCGGCGCTACGCGCCAAAACAACCGCCTCTTTCAGCGTTAAGGGATTTGATTTCCAGTTGGCAATAATTAATGGCTTACGCATATTCAATATTCTCCTACGAAATTACGAACAATTACGAAAATACGAAAAAAATAGCGTGCAGTTGGTTTTATCTTCACTGTTCGTATTTTCGTACAAATTTCGTACTTTCGTAGGAACTATACTTTCACTTTCCTCAAAAACTCCGCCGCATCCTCCGGCGCAATGGTAGAAATTTCAATCCCGGTACCTATTTCAAACCCGGCCCAAATCGCGGTTTTAGGCAAAATTTCAAAATGCCAGTGATAATGCCTGAAATTGCTGGAGCCATCAACCGGGGCCGTGTGCAGGAAAAAATTATAATCCGGATTGGCAAGTCCTTTAAAAATTTTCCCCAAAGAAACACGCAGAGCATTAGACACACCGGAAATTTCAGCTGAAGATGCTTCCTCAAAATGAGAGAGGTGGCTTTTCGGATAAATCCTCACTTCAAACGCCAAACGAGACGCAAACGGCGCAAACACCAGGCAATGGTCATTCTCATAAATAAGGCGTTTTTTATCGCTTTGCTCGAATTTAAGCATTACGCAATGAACGCATTCTTTACGTTCCTGGAAATGACTGGCCGATCCCCTTATGCTTTTGGCTATATCCGAAGGCACCACCGGAACCGCGATGATTTGCGAGTGGGGATGAGAGAGCGTAGCGCCCGCCCCTTGACCGTGATTATGAAAAATGGAAATATAGCGCACGCAATCGCCCCTTTTAATGGCGCGATACCGCTCCTGATATGCGCGCACCACCAATTCAACTTCCGCATCCGCCATTTGTCCGATTGATCGCTCGTGATCGCGCGTGATAACCACTTCATGATTTCCCACGCCGTCAGTCCATTGATACGGCCCGGTATTGTGGAATATATTGCAAATCCCCCGCTTAAACGCCGGAAATTTATTGGGAATCGCCTCTACCCAGCGTTCAATCTTCTTTCCGCCAGCGCCGCTAGATGCCAAGGTAAGCAGGGCGTCAGCATGCGGCTTCTCAAAGGGACAAGTTCGTTTCGGCTGGCGGAAAGATGCTTTTTTTTGCCGTAAAAAATCGTGCGGCCGCTTGGCGCGTCCGGTGGCAATCACCACCCAATCACCCGATACCAAATCCTGCCGGACTTCGGATAAAGAGCCGTGAACATGATCATTATCTAATACGTCACTCATTAATAGTTTCCTACGAAATTACGAACAATTACGAAAATACGAAAAAATAGCGTGCAGTTGGTTTTATCTTCACTGTTCGTATTTTCGTACAAATTTCGTACTTTCGTAGGGATTTATTTATATCGTCCCATAAAATCATTCCACTTAATCTGCAAAAGTTCTTTAAACGTGCTTACATAGGCGCCTATACTGACTTTAGAATCCGGAGGATTTACCCATTTAACCGGAACTTCCTTTGTGCCAAAACCGCGGCGCTTAGCGATCAAAAGAACCTCAATATCAAATCCCCAGGTCGCGATGGTCTGACGGGGAAAGATTGCCTCGGCCGCGCGTTTGGAAAAAAGTTTAAATCCACGCTGGGTGTCGCGAATCTCCCAAAGCCCTGAAATAACGCGAATAATAAGCTTTGACACCCTGCCCAACGCCCGCCGATACCACTGGGCATGTTCCTCAATTGTGGAACCCTCGATCTCAATGGAACCGATAACTGCGTCAAAACAATTATCTTTTTTCCCACCCAAACAAAGAAGGGGTAGAAAATTATCCAGCTGATCCGGAGATACGGAATTATCCGCATCCGCAAAAATTCGCGCATCCCCGCGCGCTTTCAACATTCCTTCATGCACCGCCCAGCCCTTGCCTTTATTTTCTACACTCAGAAGCGACAGATTAAAAATACGGGGTGAAAGTTTTTTTACTATCTCGGCGGTACGGTCGAGGGACGCTGAATCAACCACTATAATTTCATAACCGCCGGAAAAATTTTTGGACATTAAATAAGCGTCCACCTCATAAAGTGTTTTTTCTATGCGCCTCTCTTCATTATAGGCGGGAATGATCCAGCTTAAATACATAAATTCTAAATTCGAAGCACGAAATTCGAAACAATATCTAAACTCAAATATTCCAAATACGATTTTTGAATTTTAGATTTTGATGATTTGAATTTGTTTCGGATTTCGAATTTAAGATTTCGAATTTTGTCTATCCAAGTATGATTGTAAAATCACGGTGGCGGCGGCTTCATCCGTATGTTCGCGCGGGATGCCAGCACCCTGTACCATGTGGGTTGTCAACATCTCGTTTTCAAACTCAACTAAAATTCCGGCGGCATCGCGTAACGCATCGGCAAATTCACGCGTGGCAGAGGTCTGCGATGTTTCCTCACTATTCAACCCGATAGGAAGTCCTACCACGATCCGGGAGACATGCTCGTCTTTTACCAACGCCTGCAATTGCGCCATCATCTGGGGATTTCCGCGGTTAAAAACCACTTTTTTAGGAAAAGCCACCCGGCCCTGCGCATCCGATACCGCCACCCCGATCCGCTTTTCTCCATAGTCAATGCCCAGATACTTCATATACCATGATAATACCCCCTCCTTAACTAAATTAAAAGATGGGGTGGTAGACGAGTGTAACATTATCTAGTCAAAACTTCCGCACCATCTTTCATCACTGCAACCGTATGCTCAAAATGCGCCGCCGAACTTTGATCGGCGGTATGGATCGTCCACTCATCCCGGTCAAGTTTAATCCGCCAATCCCCCAGCGTAGCCATAGGCTCAATCGCGATCACCATTCCTTCGCGCAATTCCGTACCAGCGCCTTTTTTTCCAAAATTCGGAATCAGCGGCTCCTCATGCAACTCATGTCCCACGCCATGTCCCGCCAGATCGCGTATTATCCCTAATTTATTTTTTTTAAGGTGTGACTCAACCGCCGTCCCGATATCGCCAGTGTGCGCGCCGGGTTTCACCGCTTGAATTCCCATATCCAACGCCTCTTGAGTAATACGAATCAGCCGCTCCGCTTCCGCCGAAATTTTTCCTATGCCAATTGTCACCGCCATATCAGTAAATAATCCGCGTCCTTGATACTTAATACTTGATACTTGATACTTATCCGCTGGCCACGCCATGCCGATATCTATCCCGATAATATCTCCTTCTTTTAAAACCCGATTTTTTTGCGGAATACCATGCACAACTTCATCATTTATAGACGTGCAAATAGTCCCAGGAAACGGAGTATGAACTTCTTTTATTCTATATCCTTTAAATGCCGGTTTGCCGCCGCAATCCAAAATAAGGCCCTCGGCCAGGCCGTCAAGTTCTAAAGTAGATACACCGGGTTTAACCGCCGCAACTACTTTCTGCAGAATTTCCGCCAGATACTTACCACCTTCACGCAAAATCTCAATTTCTTCTTTTGTTTTAATCGTTATCATGTGCGCCCCTCGGCCACCGCCTACCGAGGCGTCGTGCCAATTCTTTATCAATATCCCGCCACACATTTTCAATTGATTCTTCACCATTAATGACAGTCAACACGCCCTCTTTCCTTAAAAATTCAATAGCCGGAACAGTTAGATTTCTAAACTCTTCCATACGCGTTTTAAAAACCGACGGATCATCAATATCCCTTTTCTGTAACACGCCATCTCCTTCCGGACATGGATCACCAACTTTATAATGCTCTGAATCGATAAAAACGTGGGAGTGATTTCGATCGCATACTCTCCTTTTTAAAAGACGTGATTTCAGCTCCTCTTCGCCTACGTTTAATTCAATGGCCATAACGCATTCCCGACCCAAGAGCTGAAATAAAAACAGGATAAGGCCTTCTGCCTCAGAAAGAGTGCGCGGAGACCCATCATAAACTATGTCCTGTCCGCTCTCCAAAATACTCTGCGTCCTGTCCTTTACCACACGGAGTGTCCACGGCGACTCAAAAAGTAACCCTTCTTGATATCGCGCCACTTGACGTTTCGTCTCGGGATCATTATGAGCGGCAATGTATTTTTTACCCTCAACACTTGTAATAAAATGGAAGGCCCCGAGTTTCTTGGCAAGCAAATACGCCTGCGTCCCTTTTCCGGAACCCGGCGGCCCCATAACGCTGATAACAAACTGATTCTTTAACGGCGGCGTGGACATAATGTTTGTATATTATAACACCATTTTATTAAATGAAAGCCGCCACTGGCGGCCACAATAATAAAATCCGCACATTAATTTTATGATAATATCCACGGAGACCCGGTTGAAATGATTAAGGCGATCCTTTTCATCACTATGAATCCGTACCCCCAAACCACCGGCAGCCAGTATGGAATACCAAAAAAATCGGGGTTCGTAAAACTCTGATATCCGCTTATAGACGTACCAATTGCCTCAATAACGAATCCGGCAACCATTCCGTAAATCTGAATGTAGATTTCGGTTTTCCGGTCTTTCCCGACTAGTATCAACAATATAATCACTACAATATAAATACCCAGCAACAATATGTTTGATCTCCATAAAAAGCCGCTCACAACAAGACCCAGCATTAATGGCAACGAATGAATGACAAGCAATTTAATTTTTCCGTCCATATTTCACATAATAACATATTTATCGCACAAAAACGAAATGCGCTGTCAAATAATGAAAGCCACCCCCAGCGGCTACACTAAGAAAATTTCCAGGTGAGCATACGGGTGGTTGAGCCCCGCCTTTGAAAAAGAATCGGAAGGGCCGCTGGTAACGAGGAATATGTATTATGCTAAATCTTGGAAGGTCGGCCCGAACGCTTAGCGAGGCGATAAGTTTCAAGGTTTAAAAGTTTAACTTCGCCGAGCGTCTTTTTCAAAGGCGGGGCGAAAACCACTGTAGCGAATCATATATTCTCATATTCCCGCATCACCAGCTGCGCCTCTATCTGCTTCATTGTCTCCAATACCACCGACACCGCAATCAAAAGCGCGGTCCCTCCGATGGTCAAGGCCTGAACCCCCAAAGCCCCCTGCACCAAAAGCGGCAAAACCGCCACCGCGCCTAAAAATAATCCACCCGCCAGCGTAATCCGGTTCAAAATCCGGTACAAAAATTCGGCCGTGGGTCGCCCAGGCCGGATACCCAATATAAATCCGCCTTGCTTCTGAATATTATCGGCAATCGCCTGCGGATCAAAAGTAACTGCGGTATAAAAGTAAGTAAAGATGAATACCAAAAGAAAATAAATAATGCCATAGACCAGCTGATTATTAAAAAGCGAGATGAGAAATTGAGAAAACTGCTGAACATAAGAGTTGGAAACGCCGGCCAGAAAACTACCGATAAGTCCGGGAAAAAGAATAATAGATATGGCAAAAATAATTGGGATAACCCCGGCCTGATTCACCCGCAAAGGCAGATGGGTGGATACTCCGCCGTAGACCCTGCCGCCCCGCACGCGCTTGGCGTAAGATACCGGGATATTGCGCTGGCCTTCGGATATAATAATTACTCCGGCAATAACTATAAGCCCAACCGCTATAAATAAAAGATAATTAGGGAGTTTTTCGGGAGAAAACGTAAAAAATTCCTGACGGATTGAAGTCGGCAAACCAGCCACAATTCCGGCAAAAATCATCAAAGACACCCCATTGCCGATCCCCTTTTCGGTAATCAACTCACCTATCCACATAAGAAGCATGGTACCCGCTGTTGCCACAACCATGTTTACGGCAAATCCAAATCCGGTAAGTTCGGGCAAAACCTGCTGGCGCGCCAAAAGCACCAACAACCCGTAGGATTGCAAAAGCGCCAAGGGAATAGTAAGGATGCGGGAGTATTGGTTAAACCGCGCGCGTCCGGCCTCGCCCTCCTCCTGATACATTTCTTTAAGACGCGGGAAAATCATGGTGAGCAACTGCATGATAATAGTTGCCGTGATATAGGGTCCTACCCCGAGCATTACCACTGAAAGATTATCCAGCACCCCGCCGGAAAAGATATTCAAGAGCCCAAAAAACTGGTTCCCTCCTATAAACGCGCGCAAGCGCTCCGCATCCACCCCGGGCACCGGAATGGAGGACGCGACCCGAAACACAACCAGCATGGCCAAGACAAAAATCACCTTTTTGCGCAGGTCCGGAATAGTGAAAAGTAATTTTAATTTATTAAACATGATTTGCTCGCTTGTGTGGTTTACGGCAACTCTTTTCGGAGACACGCACAAATTTCCCAGCGTGAAATTTTTCTCAGGGCTTGGCCTTGCTCGTCCGACTGTGGTCGGACACCATGCCCGCAAGGCCTCGCCATGGTCTCCTCAAAGAGTCGCCTTAACCACTGTGGCTCACTTTGAGATTTTACTTAATGTAGCGCTTCGCGCTTGAAAATTTCTACAAACCTTTTCACTTGACAAAAATTGATAGAAAGATTATGCTTCTTTACAAGAATTCAAATGGAGCAGTTATGGACCTTTTACAATTATTTCTTGGGTATTGGCCGTTAATCGTTATTTTATGGATTGTAGCCGGATATCAGATCGGAAAACTTTCGCTTGAAGTTTACGATAAATGGGTACATCCGGAAGATGATACGTTAGGAACGTGGACCGGACTGCGGCTCTTGCTCTTTCCCATAAATTCTCTCAATAAAATATGGGTGAGAAAAGAAGATTGGTTTCTTGTGGATAGCCCGAAAAGGGGCGCCTATCTTTTCTATAATATGTTCACAGGACCCACCCGCGTTCTTGTCTGGACCCCCTTCATGTTAGTATCCTTTTTTATCATTATGCCTTTCATATCACTCATAGTATGCCTTTTATGGAGAGTCATCCGGGATTCAATCCGTGTGCTAATCAACCTCTTCACAAACCAGACTCCGGTTCCAGTTCCTCTGCCAAACACAGAGTCATCTCAAACCCAGTAAGCTCCCCTATGGAGCTTCTTTTATTTTTTGGCTGGCGTTAGCGGAAAATGCCACATCCTTAAATATAAATTTCTTTTTTAATTCTCCCTGTCCCAGAATCTTAACCTTAGGCATCTTTCCTTTTATTTTAGTAATTAATCCTGTTTTTAACAAATTTTCTGGATTTACAGTATCTCCGGTTTTAAACGCATTTTCAATATCGCCCAAATTTACAATAGAGGGCCGAACGCGATACGGCTTAAACGAATGTTTGCCGCGGCCGCGGAGTTTCGGTATTTTTTTGATTATTTCGCGCTCGGCCGGACGGAATTTGGCGCCCGCGCGCGCGCCCTGACCCTTAATACCGCGGCCCGAATAAGTGCCGCGTTTTCCCCCGCGGCCAATACGCCGTTCACGGTGGGATTTAGTTTTGGGTGAAATGTGATGAAGTTGCATGCCACTTTTCTCAGCGAGGCAAGCAAGTTCACTTGCGCAGCCGAGATGTTAGAAAATTGAGCACCCCGCCCTTACTTTACTTAACAGATATTTATGAATCAAACAGGATTAGCGTGAAAACCTTTGTTTGACTTATACACTCTCTTAAGTAAAGTAAGGACGGGGTAAAGGTTTTGTTCCTAAATTTTCTACGCCAGTACTGGCTTGAAAATTTAGACAAAGCCCTTTAGTTTCTTAAGCGCTTCCATCGCCGCTTTCGCGTTATTCAGCTTATTCGGCGTGCGGCCCAGGATTTTGGCTGTTAAATTCTTAATTCCCGCCAAATCGGCAATCGCGCGTATCGGCCCTCCGGCCATAAGCCCCCGCCCCTCGGCAGCTGGCTTTAGCATCACGCGGGCGGCCGATACTTTACCCCGAACGCCGTGAGGAATAGAAAAAATTTTAGTAAGCGGAATATTTATAAGTTCTTTTTTTGCTTTATGAACCGCTTTTTCCACGGCAGTTGATACATCAACTCCTTTACCAATACCAAAACCTATCCGACCTTTACGGTTGCCTACAACTACGGCGGCGCGAAAACTAAAACGCCTGCCGCCGGCTACCACGCGCGCGGTTCGCCGGATATCCAAAACCCGCTGGTCAAATTCCGACCGTTCCCTCTCATGCTCCGAATTTAATTTTCGTTCTCTAGGTCGTGCCATACCTTTACGAAATATGAATGGATACGAATTTACGAATCAACTTACTAAAACGTATCGTATATTAGTAATGATTCGTATTTCGTAAAATCAATTAAAGTTGTAGCCCGCCTTTCCTCGCCCCCT
This sequence comes from Parcubacteria group bacterium GW2011_GWA2_45_30, assembly GCA_001001625.1. Taxonomy (GTDB): domain Bacteria; phylum Patescibacteriota; class Minisyncoccia; order Sungbacterales; family HO2-52-23; genus LCKU01. The sequence goes on from LCKU01000003.1 coordinate 28,951, forward strand.
CTGCCACGGCCTTCACAATACCGTGATACGCATATCCTCCGCGGTCAAATACTACTACCTCAATTTTAAGTTTTTTAGATTTTTCTGCCAAGTGCCTCCCTATTTTTTCCGCGCGGATACGCAATGTTTCGCCTTTGGCTGATTTTTTCTTTCCGGCGGCGATTTCCATATCAGTAGCAAATACAAGCGTTTTTCCCGCATCATCGTCAATAAGCTGAGCTATGACATGGCGGTTGGAACGGAATACCGAAAGCCGCGGCCGCACGCTCGTGCCTCTAATCTTAGCCCGCACCCGTTTATGCCTTCTTTGTCTTTTT
>LCKU01000003.1:29479-31739 GCA_001001625.1 Parcubacteria group bacterium GW2011_GWA2_45_30
ACCGGATGCGAAAAACCAAGCTGCATCTGAAGCGCTTTTCCGTCAACAGCCACCCGGAATCCTATGCCCTCAAACTCTAACTTTTTCTTAAACCCATGTGTTACTCCCTGAACCATATTTGAAACAAGCGAACGCGAAAGGCCCCAAAGCGCCGGCGACTTCTTGCTTTCTTGCGCAGGAAAAATCGCTATAGTATTATCCCTCACTACGGCCGAAATATCCGCATGCAATATGCGCGCAAGTTCGCCTTTGGGACCCTTGATCCTCAAGGTGTTTTCTGAAATTTCTACGACAACGCCCTGCGGAATAGGAATAAGTTTTTTACCGATACGTGACATACACGAATATTGAACAAATACTCAAACGAATAATTCGTTAACCCCGTTAGAAGCTTGCCTAGTTAGAAGAAAATTAGTAACAGAGGGGAATCATCTTTTATTAAGCGGGCTTCTAACGGGGTTAATATTCGCTCTGAAATTCGTTTATTATTGGCATCTTCACCAAATTTCTGCGATCAACTGTCCTCCAATTTTTGCCGCCATTGCTTCTTTATGCGTCATAACGCCCTTGGAAGTACTTACCACCGCAACTCCTCCATGGCGGCAAATACTGCGCAATTCTTTGGCGTGAGCAAATACGCGCCGGCTCGGACGTGAAAGCAATCGTACCCCGGAAATCGCCGATACCTTATCTTCATATTTCAACTCAATTTCAATGAAACGCTTTATGCGTTTTCCGCGCCGCTCCGCGTCTTTTATATATCCGCTCCGCTCAAGGGTTTTAACAAGCTCGTATCTGAACTTTGAATACGGAATAGAAACGGTCTTGTGTCCCGCATACTGCGCATTTTTTATGCGGATGAACATGTCGCTGATTGGATCCATAATCTTTATCTTTACGAAATACTAATATATACGAATTTACGAATAATCTGATAAAATGTATTCATATATTCGTAATGATTCGTATTTCGTAAAGTTATCAGTTACCAGCTACTTTTCTTAATCCCCGGTATTTCTCCTCTGTTTGCCATTTCCCGAAAACAAATTCTACACGCAGCAAACGCCCGCATATAGCCGCGCTTGCGTCCGCAACGAAAACACCGTCTCACAACCCTAGACTTAAACTTGGGCTTTTTTAACGCACGGGCTATGACTGATTGTTTGGCCATAATACGCTAATAATGAACGAATTTTTCAACTAATATAAACGAATATTCGTTAAAATTCGCTGATTTATTCGTTTACTGTTCGTGTATTTTTATCGGAAATCCCATTAATCTCAATAATTCAATTCCTTCTTCTTTTTTCTTAGCGGTGGTCGCCACCGTAACCTCAAACCCGAATAAAAAATGATAATCTTCCCCGATCATTTCAGAAAATACTATATGCTCTTTCACGCCGACTGTCAAATTGCCGCCTTGATCAAATGATTTTGGGTCAATGCCGCGAAAGTCGCGAGTACGCGGAAGCGCGATATCTATGAAGCGTGAGATAAAATCATACATCCGCTTTCCCCGCAGCGTTGCCTGATATCCCACCACAAGACCTTTACGCGTTTTAAAAGACGCTATGGCTTTTTTGGCTGGCCGCGGCGCGGGTTTCTGTCCGGTGATGAGCGTAAAAAAATTGCGCACCTCTTCCTGCTGTTTTTCATCACGCAATTTTCCAACCCCGATATTCACGACGGCTTTTGTGATTTTCGGAACCGCCATGACATTTTTATATCCGAACTTTTTAATCATAGCGGGGACTGTTTCTTTTTTATATTTTTCGTGTAACATCATTGCATTAAGAATTATGTTTTAAGCGAGTCCACTATGCCCTTCCGCGAAATTAGTGAAGGCGCGGCTAACACATGGTGAGAAAAGAGAACAAGGGAAACCGGCTCTGCCGGAGGGCTCCCGTTCTCTTTTCGGCTCCATGTGTCCGCGCCGGAACTCTTGAGCGGAAGGTATAGTGGCGAACCGTCAAATTTCTCCTCCGCACTTCCTGCATACTCTTATTTTCTGTCCCGGGCCGTTGATCGCACACCCCAACCTGACCAGCTTTCCGCATTTGGGACACAGCGTCATAACCCGCGATACGGAAAACGGCGCTGGCATCCGCACGACCTCGCCTTTCTGACCCTGCCGTTTGGGCCGCACATGCTTTTTGCGAATGCCCACCCCCTCAACCATGATTTTCCCCAAACCAGGGAAAACTTTGATCACTTTTCCGGTTTTTCCCTTGTCGTTGCCAGAAATTACTTTTACTATGTC
>LCKU01000003.1:31771-57695 GCA_001001625.1 Parcubacteria group bacterium GW2011_GWA2_45_30
ATACTACTTCTGACGCCAATGAAACAATTTTTGTGAACCCTCTTTCCCTAAGTTCCCGCGGAACCGGTCCGAAGACGCGCCCGCCTTTCGGCTCCGATCCTTCAAGCACTACCGCCGCGTTATCGTCAAAACGCACGTAAGTGCCGTCTTTACGACGATAAGAGGCCCGCGTCCTTATAATAACAGCATGCACCACGTCCTTTTTTTTCACCGCCTTGCCCGGTTCTGCAATTTTGACCGAAGCCACAACCTTGTCTCCAATCCTCGCATAACGGTGACGCGACCCTCCGACTACCTGAAAAACCTGGAGCAAAACTGCTCCGGAATTATCGGCAACTTTTACCATGGAACGAAGTTGGATCAAGACTTTCAGCTTTTAGTTTTTAGCTTTTAGGAGCTAATTTCCTAAAACCTAACGCCTAAAAACTTTTTCAAACTTAATCATCATTTGAGGGGTGGACACTTTCGTCTTCGCCCGCCACGGAAACACGCTTTACCAATTCCGTCACTTTCCACCTTTTATCTTTAGAAAGCGGTCTTGTTTCCTGAATAATGACCACGTCACCGGCCCTATATTCTCCTTTTTCATCATGCGCTTTAAACTTTTGCGTCATGCGAAAATACTTCCCGTATTTAGGATGTTTTTTTAAGCGATCCACCCGCACCACAAGGGTCTTTTGCATTTTATCGGATGTAACTATGCCTTTTAATTTCCTCATTGGTCGCGAACAGCACAAACAGTTACTACTCACGAACAGCGCGAACAGATTATACTGTTAGTGCTGTTCGTTCCTGTTCGTACTGTTAGTGTAGTAATGTCATAATTCTCGCAATATCTTTTTTCACCGCCGCCATCTCCTTTACATTTTTGATCTTTTTCTGATGCAAGAGCGGACGCAACTCATCCAGTCGCGCGCGTTTTTCCTGCAGTAATTCCTGCAATTCTTCCTTTATTTTTTGACGTAATTCGGATGTTTTCATACATTTAGAAACTGCGCTATTTTCTAACAATCTTGGTCTTAATCGGCATCTTGTGCGCAGCCAGGCGTAACGCTTCTTCGGCGATATCAGGCGATACGCCGTCTATTTCAAAAAGAATTTTGCCTGGGCGCACCGGTACCACATAGTGATCCACCGCGCCCTTTCCCCCGCCCAATGTCACCTCCGGAGGTTTTTTAGTAATGGGTTTGTCGGGAAAAATACGAATCCAGATTTTTCCTCCTCGCTCAACGTAACGCGTCATGGCGCGCCGCGCCGCTTCAATTTGGCGCGCAGTGATCCAACGCGACTCAAGGCCTTTCAGGCCATATGATCCGAATGCCAAATTAACGGAACGGTGTTCCACTCCTTTCGTTCTACCTTTTTGCCACTTGCGATGTTTAACCTTTTTGGGCTGAAGCATGCCAATTTTGTCAAAATTTTGAAGCGAAACTTGTTTCGTGAACAAAATTTCGCCACAAAATTGAGCACCCCGCACTTAAATTGCAAATGTATTGCAGGATTGACTTTTTAATAAGTGATGCCTGGTCTACACCGGCGAGGCGCGGGGCCGAATAGGCCATTCCGCTCAAAGAGCGGAAATCGTTATTCACTCAAGCGCCTCGCGATCCGTTACCTTCGCAATTTAAGTGCGGGGTTCTCAAAACTACAACTAAATTTTCTTCGCCTTATGGCTAGAAAATTTAGGTAGTTTTGGAAAAGATATCTCCTTTATATATCCAGACCTTTATCCCGATCGTCCCATATGTGGTATACGCCGTACGATGAGCAAAATCAATATTAGCCCGTATGGTCTGCAAAGGAATCCTGCCTTTTTTTAACCATTCGGTGCGCGCAATTTCATTGCCATCCAGACGCCCTTTTCCGGCAATTAAGGCGTGAGTTTCGGGGGCGCGCACCTCTTCAATGGTGAGTTTCAACTCTTCTTTTTGAACAGACAAGCTTTTAAATCTTTTGCGAATTTTAGCAAGGTAGGCGGCGATCTCGGTTTTTAATTTCTCTGATCCCTCCCCTCCGCGCCCGATAAGTATTCCGGGACGAGACGTCTTAACAAAAACACGGATGACATTGGGGGCGCGTTCAATTTCAACCGCTTCAATATAGTTTTTACGCAACTTTTTTTCAAGCCATTCGCGTAGCAAAGCGTCTTCGCGTAAATATTCATAAAATTTATGAGCCCGAAACCAGCGCGATTTCCAATTCGTCGCCTGCCCGATTCTAAATATATATGGATGAACTTGATGGGTCATCTATCGCGAACAGCGCGAACAGTTACTACTCGCGAACAGCGCGAACAGTTAAAATTCTGTTAGTGCTGTTCGTTCCTGTTCGTGCTGTTAGTGCTTTATATCGCCTTCCTGTTGAATACTCTTCTTACGAAGTTAATCGGCTTTGACTTCCAGGCTCGACTTTTTTTCGACTCTTGGCCGCGCTCAAAGCGCCGTTCTTTTTCGGGCGTTTCGGAAAATTCGCGCGGTGCCGCCTTTTCTTCGGTCGCAATACTGTTGGCCACTACTGGCTTGGATCTGGAAATAACAGTTTTTTTGTCACGCGATGCCAGAATCAATGAAATATGACTCGTTCGTTTCCGGATTGGCGCGGCGCGCCCAAACGCGCGGGCGCGAAAACGCTTGAAAACCTCTCCTCCATCTACCCGGATTTCGCTAACATACAATCCATCGCGGGACAATCCAAAATTATGAACGGCATTCGCAACAGCCGAGCGCAGAAGTTTTGAAACGGGTTCGGATGACCGCTTAACAAGATTAGCAAGCTCCGTTTCTGCGCGCCCGACATCCATACCCCTTATCAGGCTGGCTACGAGCCGGACTTTGCGCGGAGCTATATGCAGATTTTTTAAACTCGCTTTTATCTCCATAATGTGATGCCAATCTACAAATCTTATGCAAATCCACAAATTGCGAATCATTACTATTCGAGCCTGTCGAGAATATACATTTAAGGTATCTTCTCGATTTCACTCGAAGAATATTTATTCGCAATTCACCAGACTCGCATTAAATTCGCATAGGATTGGCGTCATTGCTTACTTCTTCTCCGTGGCGGCTTTGGCTTTTTCCGCCTCGGCCGTAGCGGCTTTTTGTTCCATTTCTCTTTGCATCTTGCCGCCATGACGAATAAATTTTCTCGTAGGAGAAAATTCTCCGAGCCGATGACCGACCATATCTTCCGAAATCTGAACCTCAACGAAAGTTCTGCCGTTATGCACGCCGAAAAGATATCCTACCATTTCTGGCGTAATCATAGAAGCACGCGCCCAGGTTTTTATCACGGCTTTGGAACCCGCTCTGATACGGGACATGTGCTTCAATATAGACGGATGAATGTAGGGACCCTTTTTTAAACTTCTACTCATATTAAAAATATGCTTACAGCGAGTGTATAACTATTTTGAAACAATGGGAGGACGAAATTGCTTGGTTCTCCGACTTTAGTCGGAGAAATTTCGTCCGACCCTTAGTGAGCGAGCTGCTGGAGCGAGCGAATCGTGTTTCAAAATAGTGATACCGAGCCAATTATTTTTTTCGTTTCGAAAGAATGTATTTATCCGACTTTTTCCTTTTTTTCCTGGTTTTCACTCCTCGAGCGGGTTTTCCCCATGGAGTCGCGGGTCCGCGCCTGCGTCCGGTGAGTGTCCGTCCCTCACCCCCGCCATGAGGATGATCTACCGGATTCATGGCAGTACCCCTGACTGTTGGCCGCACGCCCATATGCCTCATCCTGCCGGCCTTCCCATAAGTCATAACGCCATGCTCCTCATTGGAAAGCGCCCCTACGGATGCCCAGCTGAAATTTGAAATAATGCGAACTTCTTTTGAAGGAAGCGCCAGATGCGTATATTCTCTTTCTTGCGCAAGAACAGTGGCGTAAGATCCGGCCGAACGCACAAGCTGGGCGCCGCGACCCCCAGCCAATTCAATATTATACACAAAAGTTCCAACCGGGATATTTTTTAACGGCAGGCGATTTCCAACCTCAACCGGAGCATGCTCGGATGTAATAATTTTGCTCCCCACCCGTAAACCTTGCGGGGCCAGTATGTAGCGCTTTTCTCCATCGCCATACGCCAGAAGCGCTATAAAAGATGTGCGGTTCGGATCATATTCAACCGATAAAACTTCCGCCGGAATATCATGCTTATCATACAAAAAATCAATCTCGCGCCACAAACGCTTCTCGCCTCCGCCTTTGTGGCGGGTCGTAATACGCCCGAATGAATTCCTGCCCACGTCGCGTTTTCTGCCACGGGTTAGGGACTTTAATGGTTCCGCCACGGTAAGTACGGATTTATATTCCGCGGTTTCCATCTGACGCCGCGCGGATGATGTTGGGTTATATTTTTTCATTTATCGCGAACAGCGCTAACAGTAGCGAACAGCGCTAACAGTTTTTCTGTTCGTGCTGTTCGTATATAAGCTGTTCGTGCTGTTAGTGTTTTATTGGATTTCAATGCTTTGTCCTTCTTTCAGCGTCACCACCGCTTTTTTAAAACCCGATCGCCATCCTACCTGACGGCCGCGCATGCGTTTTTTCTCGGGCGCCATCAAAACCGCGACCTTTTTGACCAAAACCCCATAACGCGCCTCCACCGCTTGTTTCACTAAATGTTTATTTGAACCGGATGATATTATAAATATGTATTTATTTTCTCCGCCGGCATTGGCCGATTTTTCGGTGATATGCGGACGCGTAATCACTCCCCAAACAGCCTTTCCGGGCTTTTTATTCACCACTGCGGGTAGAGCCGATTCCTCCGATTTTGCCGAAACCGGTTTGGCGGAGAATTTATTCTCTTCCTCTTGAACTTCGGGGTCTTTTTTCCCTTTGAATACCTTACTAAATAATGACATAAAATTATTTAAAAACTTTTAATACGTCTTTGGGTATAAGTATATAGCGATACTGCAATACCTCATGCGCATTCAAATTTCGCGCCTCATTCATACCTACGCGAGGAAGATTACGAAGTGCTTGCTTTAAATCTTTACTTTTTTCTGGAAGCGCCACCAAAGTCCTGGTTTTCACGATATTTTCTAACGTATCCGCATGCGATAAATTCTTAAATAATTCTGCCGCATGCCGAGTTTTTGCCTCTGGAAATTTCAAATTCTCCAAAATAATTATTTCATTGTCTCGCGCCTTAGCCGAAAGCGCGGTAAAAAGCGCCTTTTTAGCCATCTTCTTGTTGATTTTTTTATGGTAACTTTTTTCTTTCAAGGGGCCGTGCGTAACTCCTCCTCCAATCCAAAGGGGTGAACGAATTGATCCATGGCGCGCTCTCCCAGTGCCTTTTTGCCGCCAAGGTTTACGTCCTCCGCCCCTAACCTCGCTCCTACCCTTGGCATGCGCCGTGCCCTTCTTGGTTGTATATCTTGACTTTCATAATCATTATCTTTATACTGGACTCAGCACTTTAACTGAGGCACTATAAATGAAAAACTACTCTTTCCTAACGCTATTTTTATTAATCATTGGCTGCGCACCAGCATGGAAAGAACCTTCAGAGGTCACTCGCATAGATGGGCGAACATTTAACTGTGATCAAGGTTTATATGTCATTTCCTCCCCTGATCCACTCAACCGCAAAGTTATTTGTTACCAGGGAACAACCAAAATTGATATTCCGTGGGATTCGGTACGTGAACTCAAGCGGCTCACTCCCTAATAAATTTTTCTCCGCGACCTCATGGTCGCTTTTTTTATTACCCTCGTATTTCAACAAGTGTTCCTCGCCTTCCGGGAATCGCGCCTTTTATCGCCAACATATTATTTTCTAAATCAACTTTCGCAATTTTCAAATTTCTCACCGTTACTCTGTCGCTTCCCATGCGCCCGGCCAAGCCGTGACGCTTCATAACGCCTTGAAATCCCTTGCCTTTTGAGACTCCACTAACCTTTACTTTGTCGCCCTCTTTAAATAAGTCCGCCCTTAACAGGGATCCGATCCCTGTCTCTACAGGGATCGGATCCCTGTTAAGACGAAATTCCCGCACATATCTAAAATTCCCTAAATTTTTGAAAAGCCCTTGCTGTGGTTTTTTAATATTTTTTGCTTTTCTCTCGCCAAACCCCACCTGCACCGCCTCATACTTGTCTTTTTCTTTGGTTTTTATCTGCAAAACCACATTAGGAGTTGTCCGCACCAAAGTTACCGGTACCACATTGCCGTCTTTATCGAAAATCTGTGACATACCAATTTTTTCTCCGAGGACAAATTTCATAATAAACAAAAAACCGGATCCCCCGGTATACACCGAAATGGGATTAAATTTTTTAACTAAAAGGTCAAAAAGTCTTTAATTCCATGCTTGACAACTAAGCATACTACTCCCCGACAACTTGGGAGTGAACGACTTTGAATCGCTCAAGATTCGCCCCAAACTTTCAGGCCGAGACTTGAATGATCCAGAATTTATAAACTCACCCGCCTTGGCTACCCTTCTCAAATAGAACCCGTAACGGTTTCTGCGGAATTTCTTTCCATCGCGCGACAAGCTCTTCATCTAATTTTTTCGTTGCTTCTCCAAGTATATGACGCAATTCGTCACGTCTGACCGTATAATCATCAAGTTGCCTGCGTGAAATCCGTAAATTATCATAATCTAACGGTCCGTATAGCTTTGTTTGAAGATCACTATACTCTTCAATTAACGAACTTTCATTTTTATTTGGCGCTCCCTCTCCCGGCATATTTTTGAAAAAAATTTATTTTCCTGCGACCTTGATCTAAATTTTTGCTTCTATTTTTTTTAACGCTTTGGGCCGCTTTTTCGTCTATTTTTGAAATCTTTTCCCTCTTTTACCTTAGCATATTTATTAAAAAATCGCAAAAATGCCGGAGAACAACGAGAACACAAATCTACAGCTCCCCACTGAATACCGTAAGTATGCACTGATGTACTTCCTTTTTCCAAAGGCTTTTGAATTACTTTTTTACACCTATCGCATTTTGCTAAATTCATATTTATTACGTCTTAACGTGAACGACGCTAAGTCGAGCTTAACTCGACGAAGCGCTACCATAAGAAAACCCTAAGCGAGCCAAAACGGTTTTTGGCATTTAATTTTTTGCAATGGGAGGCGAGACAGCTTGGTCTCGCGCGAGACGCGCGAGTGTCTCGCCGACCCTGCAGGCCGCCGCAGGAGCGGCCGAAGCCTTGCAAAAAATGAAGTGCCGGAAACCCGAATCAGCGAGCGACTACATCATTTTTATCTCAATATCCACTCCCGCCGGTAAATTCAAGTTGGTCAGCGCATTAATCGTCCGCGGCGTGGGATTCATAATATCAATCATGCGTTTATGCACCCGCATTTCAAACTGTTCCCGCGCGTTTTTGTGCACAAAACTTGAACGGTTCACGGTATATTTGTGGGTCTCGGTGGGCAAAGGCACCGGCCCCACCACCTCCGCGCCATTTCGAACCGCGGTTTCCACAATCTGTTTTACGGAATTATCAATAATCTTCGCGTCATAGGCCCGAACTCTGATGCGCAAACGTGTTTTAATCTCTTCTTTTGGTTTCGTTGCCAAAGAACTCCCGCTCGGAAATATATATTTGGAAACCTTCGCTTCGACCCTCCGAGTCGAAGCTCATCACGGGTCGGTCTCGCTCGTCCAGCACATAAAACTTATTTTATGTGCTGGACACCATGGCCGCTCGGCCTCCCAGTGTTTCCCAATACATATTTCCTCACTTATTGCATAACCTATTTAACGATTTTCGTCACCACTCCTGCTCCCACCGTCTTGCCCCCCTCCCGAATGGCAAAGCGCTGTTTTTCCTCTAAAGCGACGGGCACAATCAACTTCACAATGAATTTTACCGTATCTCCGGGCATTACCATCTCGGTTCCTTGCGCCAACGTGACCTCTCCCGTTACATCAGTAGTGCGGATATAGAATTGCGGCTTATATCCCGAGAAAAACGGGGTGTGCCGCCCGCCCTCCTCTTTGGTCAGAATATAGACCTCGGATTCAAAATCAGTATGAGGGGTTACGGATCCGGGCTTGGCAAGCACCTGTCCGCGCTCCACGTCTTCTTTTTTAAGCCCGCGAAGCAGGATCCCCGCGTTATCTCCCGCCATACCCTCGTCCAACGATTTATTGAACATTTCAATTCCGGTAACAATCGTCTTTTGCGTATCGCGCATTCCGATAATTTCCACTTCTTCGTTGAGCTTCACTTTGCCGCGTTCAATTCTTCCGGTTACCACCGTACCACGGCCTTCAATTGAGAATACGTCTTCAGCCGGCATAAGAAACGGCCTGTCCACCTCGCGCACCGGCTCCGGAATATATGAATCAAGAGCGTCCACCAACTCATAAATCTTTTTTACCCATTCATCGTCAACGGATTTGGCTTCCAGGGCCTTAAGAGCAGATCCGCGAACTATAGGTGTCTGGTCTCCCGGGAAATCATATTTTTTTAGAAGCTCGCGCACTTCGGCCTCAACCAAATCAATCAATTCCTTGTCTTCCACCGCATCGCATTTGTTCAAAAATACCACCACCGCCGGCACTCCGACTTGCCGCGCCAGAAGTATGTGTTCGCGGGTTTGCGGCATGGGACCGTCTGTGGCCGACACCACCAAAACCGCGCCGTCCATCTGGGCCGCGCCGGTAATCATATTTTTAATGTAATCAGCATGTCCCGGAGCATCAATGTGGGCGTAATGACGTTTTTCCGATTCATATTCGGAGTGATGCAAAGCAATCGTAATCCCGCGCGCTCTTTCCTCGGGCGCATTGTCAATCTGATCAACCGACTCAACCCGCGAAGGAAGACCTTTTAGACTCAAGGCCTTAGTAATGGCCGCGGTGAGTGTGGTTTTGCCGTGGTCAACATGACCTATGGTTCCGACGTTTAAATGCGGCTTGGTCCGCTCAAACTTTTTGGCTTCTGCCATATTTTGTTATATATATCCGCAAATTAAGCCATTACGGACAAAAATTAACTTATAATTAATAAACTATAGCACAAATCCAAGATTAACAAAATAGGTACGGACTGTCAACCCCGTTAGAGAGAAACAGGGGTTTTTATTTATCTTTAATTATCTCTGTATTCATAAAAACTTTGTGTATGTTAAATTACTGTGTTTGTTTCTCTCTAACGGGGTCAACCTATCATATGGGTAAATCGTCAAGTCGGATATCCTCAAGCCGCACCGGAAGTCCGGGCGCTTCTAACTCGTGGGGTGATACAAATTCGGTCTCCGACAAACGGCCCGCGGACACATCCATATAATAGTTGTCGTCTTCGCGATTCGTAACATCCATATGCAAATTTGCCGTATTCGCATTGTGATTAGCGAGCTTCTGATATTCATGAAACGACATCATGACTATCTCCGGCTCACCGTTTTCAACCAAAATAAATTTATCTCCGTTTTGCTTGACTAAATTTTTAAGTTTGTCGAAATGCATAACTATAATATGTAAGATTTAACCCGTCGAGCGTCTTTTTCAAAGGCGGGGCAAGAACCGCTATCGCGAACTCTATTTTTTACCCTCTATAATAAGCTGCGCAATATTTCCCGGCACTTCGTCATAATGGTCAAATTCCATGGTAAAACTCGCCCGACCTTGGGTCAAGGAACGCAGAGTTGTAACATACCCGAACATTTCGGACAACGGGACTTTGCAGTCAATAACTTTAATTCCAAGTCCTCGCTCCCCCATTTCTTCAATCCGAGCGCGTTTGGAATTCAGATCCCCGGTAACTTCGCCCAGAAACTGTTCCGGAGTTACCGCCTCCACCTTCATAATCGGCTCAAGCAAAACTAACCCGGCGCGCTTGGATGCCTCCTGTAAAGCCATGGAGCCCGCGATTTTGAAAGCGGCTTCAGAGGAATCCACTTCATGATATGATCCGTCATAAACCGCAACTGCCATATCCACCAGCGGATATCCTGCCAAAACCCCTTTTTCCATCGCTTCTTTTATCCCTTTTTCAATCGCCGGAATGTATTCTTGCGGAATTATACCGCCCTTGATCTCGTCAAGAAATTCAAATCCCTTTCTTTATACGCCACCTGGGGACGACCCACATTAGCATCCACAGAAAATTCCCGCTTCATGCGATCCACAATAATTTCCAAATGCAATTCGCCCATACCGGAAATTATGGTATCGCCTGTCTCGGTATCGCCTTTAATTCTAAACGTTGGGTCTTCCTCGCCCAAACGCCGCAAAGCAAGCCCCATTTTTTCCTGATCCGCTTTGGTTTTGGGCTCAATTTTCAAAGACACCACTGGTTCGGGAAATATGATTTTCTCCAGCACCACCGGATGCTCCGGATCGCAAAGCGTATCTCCGGTGTGGGTGTTTTTAAGCCCAACAATCGCACCGATGTTTCCGGCGCTTATTTCTTTTAACTCCTCGCGGGTATTGGCATGCATGCGCAAAATACGACCCACGCGCTCCTGATCTCCGTTTACAGAATTTAAAACATAAGATCCGGCTTTAAGCGTTCCGGAATAAACCCGAAAATATGTAAGCTGGCCCACATAAGGATCGGTTTGTAATTTAAAGGCCAGCGCGGCAAACGGCGCATCATCTTTGGCCTCGCGAATTTCTTCGGCGCCATTTTTAGGATTAATTCCTTTTACCGGCGGCATATCCAAGGGAGAGGGCAGATAGTCAACAACGCCATCCAGCATCAACTGCACGCCTTTATTTTTAAGGGCTGATCCGCAAAACACCGGAACAAGTTTACTGGCCAGCGTAGCGCGCCTTAGGGCGGCGCGCAGTTCCTCAATCGTCATTTCTTTGCCTTCCAGATATTTATTGGTCAAGGCGTCATCTGTTTCCGAAATTTTTTCCACCATTTTATGGCGCCAATCCTCGGCGTATGATTTTAATTCTTCCGGAATTTCGGAAAGTTCAATCTTTTCTCCGTGCTCTCCCAAAAACTTGACCTTTTTCATGCGCATCAAATCAATCACGCCCGTATGCTCCTGCTCATGTCCAATGGGAATCACCACCGAAACCGCATTCGGAGTTAACCGTTCATAAATTGAATTAAGCGATCGTTCAAAAGATGCCCCCATCCGGTCAAGCTTATTAACAAAACACATGCGCGGAACTTTAAACTTATCCGCCTGGCGCCACACGGTCTCGGATTGCGGCTCCACCCCGGCCACTCCGTCAAAAACCACCACCGCCCCGTCCAGCACCCGCAAGGACCGCTGAACCTCAACCGTAAAATCAATATGTCCCGGGGTATCAATGATATTTATTCTATATTCGTGTTCTTTGTCTTTTTCGCGCGTGTCCGCATTATCAAAGTCCGTACCTGTCCGCGCCGCGTAAGTGGGAATCCAAAACACATTGGTGGCCGCAGCGGTAATCGTAATCCCCCGCTCGCGTTCCTGCTCCATCCAATCCATAACCGTATCTCCTTCATGCACCTCGCCGATTTTATGCGAAACGCCGGTATAAAAAAGCACCCGCTCAGTTACGGTGGTTTTCCCAGCGTCAATATGGGCAATAATGCCGATGTCCCTGGTTCTTTCTAGGGGGTATTCACGAATCAATCAACTAAACTCGAAATTCGAATATCGAAACTCGAAACAAATTCCAAATTCTAGTGTTCCAAATTCCAAACGCGTTTTGAGATTTAAAAATTTGGGTTTAAATATTGTTTCGAATTTCGGATTTCGTGCTTCGGATTTTATTATTTTACCACGCAAAATGCGCAAACGCCTTATTCGCTTCCGCCATTCTATGCATATCCATCCGCTTTTTAATCGCCGCTCCTTCGTTTTTGGACGCCGCCAGCAATTCTTCGGCCAATTTCTCATGCATGGGCTTGCCTTTTTTGGAACGCGCTGCCGCAATAATCCAGCGATAAGTTAAAGCCATTTTGCGCCCGGGCCGCACCTCGCGCGGCACCTGATATGTGGCGCCCCCAATCCTGCGCGGCCGCACCTCCATTTGCGGAGACGCATTTTTCATGGCCGAATCAAACACCACCAGCGGATCCTGCTGGTATTTTTTCTCAATTGTATCAAACGCCCGGTACACCACTTTTTGCGCCGTGGACTTCTTGCCCTTGCGCATCACGTAGTTGATAAATTTGGCAATCGCGACATTGCTGTATTTAGTATCAGGAATTATTTCTCTGGTGAATTTTCTTTTTCTACGCATGATCTTTACGAAATACAAATGGGTACGAATCTACGAATAAATCTTTAAATAATTCGTATATTCGTAATAATTAGTATTTCGTAAAGCTATTTCGGACGTTTGGCTCCGTACTTTGACCTTTGCTGCTTGCGACCCTCCACTCCGGTTGTATCCAACACTCCCCTAACAATATGATACTGTACACCGGGCAGATCCTTTACCCGTCCTCCCCGCACCACCACCACCGAGTGTTCCTGCAAATTATGCCCCTCCCCCGGAATATAGGCCGTAATTTCCATGCCGTTGGTCAAGCGCACCCTTGCTACTTTACGCAAAGCCGAGTTTGGTTTCTTGGGAGTCATGGTGGTTACTTTAATGCACACCCCGCGCTTAAAAGGAGAGGCATATTGCACCGGCTTATTTTTCAGCACATTAAAACCGCGACCCAAAGCCGGAGAACGGGTTTTGTAAAGTTTGGCGTGACGGCCGTATTTAATTAGTTGCTGGATGGTGGGCATGATTCACTCGTTATAGCGGATTTTAGTATTATACTTTTTCGGCAAGTCCTCGGCCGCTCCTGCGGCGGCCTGCGGGGTCGGGCGAAAACTTCCGCTTTGCGGAAGACCAAGCTTTTCGCCCTCCCATTGCCTCAAAAGCAAAACACTAAATTCCGCATATACTTCACTTGTTAGATTTTCTTAAGGTATGCATCTTTGATGCAATTTTATTCACGCTGTTCATTTCTATTCACGCTATTCGTGCTTAAAAGACGAATAAAAAGAGTATACCAAGCCAGTTTAATTTGGTCAAATAATCAAAAAATCGCTCGCGGTAAAACCGGAACGGATTTAATTCATATGCTTTTTATGATAATAATCGGCGAGGTGTCGCATAAAGTCATTGCCAAAATTGTGGGGACCAAATGGCAACGGCAACCACTCTTTTACACTTGTCCGCCAAATGCCTGAAATTTCGAAATCGCGCTTGACAGAAACAAGATACACTGGCGGATCTTGATTCTTTCCACTAAGTAATTCTGCTTGAAGATTTAATTCGTATAGATGTTGACGATCTTTATACATAACATGCGGAGGCACATCGGCAAGATCTTCACGCACAATTATGACATGACGCATAAAAGGATCTTTTACTCGCCGGGCCTGACGCACCGCATCATGAAGCGCATAGATCGGATGATATTCAGAGAAAACATCACGCGCGCCAAAATATTTTCCCATCGCTGTTATAATACAAACATGATACCGACGCTCTGGATGAATATCCAACGGACCATATGCGTCATTCATTAATTTTTCCCCTTCGGTGGTCGTAGCAAGAATATTTTCTTTGAGAAGTACCAGAATAGTTTTGAGAGCAACCGAGGAAAAATCGGAGAACATGTAATCCGACATACTGGAAACAACCGCGATACCACCCTCCGCCGCACCGGAAACAATTTCAAAATCAGATCCCAATGTTTCGAGCATAATATCACGGCAATTACCACAGGGGGACGCAACATTTCCTGGATTTCCTGCAATAATCCCCAGAACAACATTTTTCAGTTTTCCCCGAGATGAGCCATAATGCGAAACAAATGCCGCAATCGCGGTCTCTTCTCCGTGCAATGCCGAACAAAACCCATATTCAATATTACCAGCAGGAAGAAACCTGCCCTCCGAACCGATACTTTCTTTCACAAAATAAAGAGAAAATTGGGGATTAGCCATCGAAGATTTTTTCGCTTTTTCGAGCGCCCGCGTATAAAAACCAACACGGCCGAGCAATTCCGGCTTAAGTTCAATAACTTCAGTCCTGCTATCCGAATGACGAACCAGCGACTTAAATTCCCAGTAGCTTTTAGCCATAGTATTTTCCTATATTAAAATGGAAAAGTGCCAATAATAATTCTAAATAAAATCAAAACAATTGGCAAGAGCAGGCGCGAGAAGAAAAATATAAAAAGGAGCAGAATCATGAATCCGTACTGCTCCAGAAACGCCTCCACCCCGCGCCATTGATATGGAAGAACTGAAAAAAGGACTTTGGAGCCATCCAAGGGCGGAATGGGAACTAAATTAAATACCGCCAGCATAAGATTGGTAAAAACAATGGAACTGGCAATAGACATGAAATTCAAAAGGAATGAGCCGGAAATAATACCGAGGGTTGAAGGCAAAAATCGAAGCGCCAGCCCAAAGACCAAAGCCAGTGAAATATTAGCCAGCGGACCGGCAGCACCAACCCAGGCCGGACCCCAGCGCTGATTGCGCAAATTATACGGATTATACGGAACCGGCTTGGCCCAACCGATTAGAATCGGGCTTTGCGTAAAAACCAGTAAGGCCGGCAGGAGAATTGACCCAAAAAGATCAAGGTGCGGAATAGGATTTAGCGTAAGCCGTCCCGCGTATTTGGCGGTTCTATCTCCCAGCGCAAGCGCGGCAAAACCATGCGATACTTCGTGTATCACCACGGAAAAAATCAAAACCGCAATATAAAAAATGGGTTCTATTGCGCTATTCATATGAACATGATAACATACATGAATAATAAACTAATTATTTTAACAAATTTGAACTAATATTCGCTATGATTCGTTCTGCAATTCGCTAATTATTCGCGTATATATGAAAACTTGTGTTTTATGCCATAAAGGATCTTCCATCGCCGGGAAACGCGCTTTCCTTCGCAGTCATTATAACCCCGCTAAAACCATAAGGAAATACCCAAATCTGCAATGGGCCAAATTGGCGTCTGGGAAAAGAGCAAAGATTTGCGTGAAATGCCTAAAGAAATTACATAAATAATCGCTCGGTATCACTATTTTGAAACACGACTCGCTCGCTCCAGCGGCTCGCTCACTAAGGGTCGGATGCGAAACCCAGACTGTCTGAAAACTCGGTTTTGAGCCTGTGGGCCCTTCTGAAACAGTGTATCCAGATGCCACTGTGGGGTAAAAACCGAGTTTTGGGACAGTCTGGGACCAAGCTTTCGCGCCTCCCATTGTTTCAAAACAGTAATACACTCGCTTTGAGTATTTTTCTTAATGAAAATTTTTCCAGTTTCATATAAATCCGCGGCGCGTTCCCCAAATATTTTCTTCGCGCTCCATGAGAAACAAAAACTCCAAGAGCTGGAACTTTTTTTGCATCTGCCCAAATCCGCGCAAAATGCCGCGCTAAAACTTACTGAAAACGAATTTAAGGCGGAGACCGGAGAGACAAAATCAGTTTGGTTCCCGAAAGGCGTAATAAAACGCATTCGCCTGTTCGGCTTGGGGGAAAAATCCAAATGGAATTACCGCAAAGAACAATTGCTTCCCCGCCTATTCGTGCGTTACGCCCGGGGAGAACGGATTGCAACATTTGCCGCCGCGCTTCACTCTACTTTTGATGATATTAGAAATGCCGCCGCCCGATTTAGCGCCAATGCCATTATGGCTAATTTTGAATTCAATAAATATAAAGAGAGGCCCAAAGACGGCTGGCCGGAAATAAAAACAATTTATCTGGCCGCATCTAAAGACGCGCTCAAAGACGCTAAAGAAGGAATTCGCGAAGGGCAAATTATAGGAGAAGAGGTAAATTCCTGCCGCGAGCTTGCCAACACGCCCGGGGGAGACATGACTCCAGCCCGACTGGCTGATGAGGCAGAAATATCAGCGAAAAAAACCGGAATAAAAATAAAAATACTTGGCGAGAAAGACATAAAGCAACTTGGCATGGGGGGGGTGCTGGGTGTGGCGCGAGGGTCTTCCGAGAAACCGCAATTCATAATTTTAGAATATTTCCACGGGCCCCAAGAGCAAAAACCCCTGGTTCTTACCGGAAAAGGCGTCACCTTTGACACCGGCGGACTTAACTTAAAGCCCAGCGACTATATATATGAAATGCACATGGATATGTCCGGCGGCGCGGCGGTAATTCACGGCCTGGCGGCTGTCGCGCGGCTCAAACTTCCGGTAAATGTGGTCGGCCTGATTCCGGCGGTGGAAAACATGCCATCCGGCTCAAGTTACCACCCGGGCGATCTTTTGAAATCAATGTCGGGAAAAACAATTGAGGTGTTAAATACCGATGCCGAGGGCCGCGTGATTTTGGCAGATGCGCTCTATTACGGCGCAACAAAGTATAAACCCGGGCTTATGGTGAATTTTGCCACGCTTACCGGAGCCGCGCATGTTGCGCTCGGAAGCTACTGCTCGGCGCTATTTACCAAAGACGGAGATGAGTCCCTGGAACATACGCTGATTGATGTTGGAAAAAAATCCGGGGACTATGTATGGCCCCTGCCTTTATGGGATGAATATTTACCGGAAATAAAAGGCACGTTCGGCGACTTGGCCAATATCGAATCAAAGGATAAATACGGCGGAGCAATATACGGTGCAAAATTTTTGGAACAATTTGCCGCCGATGCGCGTTTTGCGCATATTGACATTGCGCCACGCATGACCTCGGTTGAAGCGGACTTCTTGGCCAAAGGCGCAACCGGGGTTGGAGTGAGATACATCACCGAGTTAGCAAAATACTACTCGGAAATCCTAAATCAAAATTCTTAATTTCTAAGCAATGATCCCCGTTCTCTTAACCAGCATCAAAACCCGTGACGGCGTAACGCTTGACGGGATTTATATGCCGCCGAAACGAAAATCCAAAACCGCCCTTATATGGGTTCACGGATTAACATCCTCTTTTTATTCTTCACAAAAATTAATCTCGGAATTATCTTCCCGCTGCCAAAAACTAGGCATCGGATACTTTAAATTCAACAGCAGAGGCCACGATATTGTCGCCCGAGGACCCAAAGGACTCCTTGGAACGGTATTTGAAAAATTCGAGGACTGCATTTTTGATATCCGCGCCATGATAAATGAGGCCTGGCGGATAGGCTATAAAAATATCATTCTTGCCGGACACTCCACCGGCGCCAACAAAATCGTATATTATATGTGGAAAACGAGAGACAGCCGCATGAAAAGCATTCTTTTGCTAGGATCTGCAAATGATATTGTGGCAGAAATAAAACGCGCAGGCCGGAAAGAATTCAATAAAACCATGCGCCTGGCGAAAAAACTTGCGGCGCGCAAAGACGCATCGCTATTATTCTCATCCCGTGGCTATTTATATTCGGCAAAACGCTGTCTTAGTTTATATACTCCGGGAACCGCCGAAGACACATTTCCATATTATCGTGAATATACGGATTGGCGGGCATTTAAATCAATGCGTGTTCCGCTTGCCGTAATTATCGGATCACGCGATGAGTGTCTTGACCGTCCGGCTAAAAAACTTATTGAGATTTTTGAAAAAAACGCGCCTAACGCAAAATCGTTTTCCGGCATAGTAATAAAAGGCGCAAATCACAGTTTCCGCGGAAAAGAAAAAGAATTATCCCGCGAAATAATTAAATTCATAAAACGGGCTGTAGTATAGCGGCAGTACACAAGGCTGGGGGTCTTGTAGCCGGGGTTCAACTCCCCGCAGCCCGAATTAATCAAAACACCTCAACGGTAATTACCGTTGAGGTGTTTTGAAACATGAATTTATCGCGTATTCTGAATTTAGCGCGAACCCATTTTGAACGAAACTCCGACTAATTGCCGCGCTTCGCTTCTCTACACTCTACCGGAAAACAAAACCCCAGTAGAGGTTTCTCTCATACCGGGTGTGGAGAGGAATTTTCCATTTGCTCCACTGATTTCTTTTGGCGAAATTCGGGGCAGGATTTTTGGCGGCGGCATTAGTTATCCAACAGCATTTCTTGTCAGCGTATAAATCTTTCTTGATTTAAAAGAATCATCAATTCTAACAAATTTTACTGTGTTACCATCTGCAGTACAGAAAAGAAATCCCTTTCCTTTCTTTCTATATTCGTATTCGCTCTTAGAGAAGTTATACTCCTTCTCGTAAATCATTAGAACCGAGCTATTATTCACTATATCTCCCTCAAATTTCCAATCGTATTCATAAGATATTAGTTTCTCTTTCCACATTCCGGTGAGTTTATTGTCAGAAACCGAAAGTTGAAAAAGGGTGTCGCCATCGGACTTCCATTCACCGCCAACATTACTCAATTTATCACTTTTTATAAATTTCCCTTCTGTAAAATCCAAGAAAAATTTTCTTAAATTCAGTGCAAACTTGATTTTTCCTTTTTCTACCTCATCTTCCTTTTCAATTCTTTTGGGAAGTTCGGACAAGGCAAAATTTACATTCGGGTGAGCATCTTGTTTCGTCTTCGCAGTATCTAGTATTGTTTTGGCTTCTTCAGTAAATCCAGCATTCATCAAGCGATAAGCAAGGTTGGCACTAGCCAAAGTGTTACCAAGTTTTTCTGCTTTCTTATAGCTCAATATCGATTTGACGGGCATTTTTAAGTTATCATATTGAACACCGAGATTATTTTGCACAGCTTCATCTTCCGGATTAATATCGCGCGCATTTTTATAATGTAAGAATGAGAGTTCATCGTACTCACTTTCCGCATAGGAATAACCTACTTTAAAAATCAAACCCGTATCGTTTGGCTTCAATTCAACGGCCTTATCGAGAACAAAAGCTCTATTTTCATGGTCGTTCTCTTTTTCGTATATATCCGCAAAACCTTCGTAAAGCTTAATTTTATTGGAATTATCTCTGGCGATTGAAAGAGTGTCACTTAATACTTTTATTGCGTTTTCCTTTTTATTATCTCGATATAACGAAGAAGAAAGCTGTGAGGCCGCATTAGTTTTTGCTTTTTCGTCTCTAGCTTTCTCTAACGCTTGCGTATAAAATGTCGTGGAATTCTCAAAATCTTTAGAGTTGGCATAGCAAAAACCTAACGTCATATTTGCTTCGTACTCAACTTCAGCATCAATAAGAAAAGCTCTAATTCTTTGGATGGCATCTGTTTTACCTGCTGTATGAGAAAACTTCAAGTAAAGTAGCTCGTCCTTTTTCTTGGATAGTGTGTCAGTATTCAGTTCCTGCATCTTCTGAAAAGCTTCATCTGCTCGTGCTTGGTTTTTATCGAGTGTGGAAAAAATCATCTCCATTCGCCGCTCTTCAAGTGTCTTTGGTTCTTCAACTTTTTGAGCTTCTGGCTGTTCTTCTTTAGCAAGCTCCTCATTTTTAGGTAATTCTTCTTCTTTCTTTTCTACTTCAGAATTAAGCTCCCAATCTTTTGTTTTAATTTTCTTTACACCCTTTAAAAATGCTGAAATCTCCTTGTGAAAAACAACGATACAGATAAGCGCAATAACAAGGACAATCCCTGGCCAAGAGAATATAGCTTGAATAACTATTTCAAAAATTTTCTCTTTACTCATAATTCTTTCAAAAATTCATATTCAACTTTTGAAAATAAACTGCTTGGCATATTGTTTAATTTCTTTTGAACAACTTTTATTGCTGGCTCTGATTTATCAATTCCAATCCAATTACGATTTAATTCTTGTGCCGCAACAAGCGTAGTCCCTGAACCGCAAAAACAATCAAGGACTAAATCGCCCTCGTTTGAGGAAGCTCCGACTATAAACTTGAGCAAGTCAAGATTTTTTTCCGTAGGATAATCGGGATATTGAGGGTCTTTGAATTCCCAAATATCCTGCATTTTTTTTCCATCTCTTTCATCAACAAAAATCTTTTTTCTTGGCACGCCATTTGACGACCATTCGATAAGTTCTTGTTTATCCCATTCTTCCAGAATGGCGGGGTCGCTCCGCCAGTGTCTTCCTTTTGGCGGAGTTACTCCACGCCATTCTTTGCCAGTATTGCCATTCACAGTCTCGCCAGGGGCATGGAGAGGAATGGTTGTATACTTTCTACTATCTTTATCAGTTTTTTTGAATAAACGTTCTATATCGTCATCAGAATAAGGAGACTTTGGATCATTCCATGTCGGATTTTCCGCTTTGGAATAAAAAAGAATTAGATCTTTAATATTTCCGTATGCTTTCCGTTGAAAATTTTTGGGGTTGCATTTAACTCGCGTAATATCATTTCTAAAATTTTTTATTCCAAAAACTTCGTCCATTATGAGTTTTACATAATGTCCAATTTTGTAATCAATATGCAAATAAATCGAACCGCGAGCTGACATCAATTCTCGTAGCAAAATCAGTCTCTCGCGCAAAAACTCCAAAAACTCTGCTCCGATTAAAGTATCGCTATACGCAATCGCGTCTCCATTACTACTACTGATTGTGTTTGCGCGATCTTCGCTGATTTTGAAATGTCCATTGGTTGCAAAAGGAGGGTCTATATAAATCAAATCAATCTTACCTGAATAATCATCAAGTAGAGTTTTAAGAGTAGAAAGATTATCGGCGTGAATGAGCTTATTTTTTGCTCCCTTACCCGATACAGTTTTTAGTTCTGCTCTCGAAGTTTTTTCGAGAATATCTTTCTCACGTTTTTTATTGTCATAAGTGATAAACATAACATCTATATTTGGTAGAGAAATTCGCGCAAAACAAGCGCACTCATAATGTTTTCTTTCTTGAGTTTGCCCGTAATGTCCTTGTACATTTTATTCTTACCCTCAATGTAAAGAACGCCGTCAAGAATTGCGACAGTTATTGCTTTTACACCTTTTGCTTTTACTGTCGCAATAGCGTCATTGAATTGAGCGTTTTGGTGTCCGCCAAAATCAGTCAAAAACTTTGCCTCCCCGATAACATATTTTCCGTTGAAGCGACCAATAAAATCTAAACCTTTATTGTGTTTATAGTTCAGATGTTCACATGCAAAAGCCATCATTTCTGCATCGCTGGCGTCCAAGACGGCGTTTCCTTTCGCTTTCAAAAAAGCATCAAGTTTTACCGGTTGAATTCCCAACGCTTTCTTATTAAGCCAACGTTTGAAAAGCGGACCAATTTGGCGATTTGTTTCCTTTGGTTCAGAACAACGAGCAAAAATCTTATCAAGCCCCATTTCATACAAGCGCCCAGAAAGTCGGGCAGAAGTTGCAGGGTTTCGCTCTAATGCAGTTTTATCTCGTTTTAGGTAAGCAACATAAGAATCTTTAATCGGAAACAAATCTAGTTTCAAAAGATTTTTCATGAGCGTAACATTATCCCGCTTTTCAAATGCCTTTTCTACGCCTTTCCAAAGTTCGCCGTTAGGTTCGCGTATTCCGTCCGGAATTGTTGGATATACCTGAAATAAATCGTCCAGGTAGCTCCGCTGACTTGCGTATTCAATGCTTAATTTTGTCCAAGGGTTTATGTTCTTTTTCATAGTTATTTTTCTTATGATTTTATTCCTGCGTAGCTAATCTTTTTCTTCGTTCATCAAGCGTTTCGCCCTCGTACATCCAATAATCTGTACCAGCGACACCATAATCATATCCGAGTATTTTTTGAGCAGAATTGGAAAGACTAGTTTTCTTACCGTCATACTCTACGGAATGATTGTCAATAACTTTCACTTTGATCTTTTCATCTCGACTAAAAATCAGCTCTGCACCAACTGGAATTTTTGCCATATTAAAATTAAACTTTTCTCTTATCTTTCTGGCTTTTATGAGTGCTTGTTGGTCTTCTTTATTTTCTACAAAATCCTTCTTTGGTGTGATATTTTCAATTTCAGCTAATTTTAAGGCAGAGACTACACGCTCTGGTGCAATTTGAAAAAATTCTCTCCTTGGGTTTATTCGATTATTATCAAAAGCATCATGTAATTGATGTTCAACAAATTGGGCGTCTTTTACGGTGCATGCGTAAAAACATGTAAACGGAATCGGAATACTGGTGGACACACTAAGGCCCCGAATCCTTTGTTCGAGATTTGTCGAAGTTCGCCCAATTTTCACATATCCAGGCATCGCTTCGTTTATTAAAATGTAAATAATTTCGTTCATACAGTGGATATTTTATTTTATCAAAGCGTCAATACTTATCCCCAATCCCTCGGCAATCTTGGTCACGGTTTGAATTGAAGGCTTTGTTATCACATTTGATTCAATTTTGGTTAATGTCGTGTAGGGGATATCACACTTTCTCGCAAGAGCATCTTGTGTCAATCCTTGCTTTGCTCGAAAGACTTTTATTTTATCCCCAATTTGTCTATTTTGTTTGCTTTCCATAGTATGATAGTATAAGTATGAGCGTTGATGGAAAATTCCTCTCCACACCCGGTATGAGAGAAACCTCTACTGGAGTTTCGTTCAAAAAGGGTTCGCACTGCGTTCAGTAATTGCGACAACCATACGATAAAAACATGCTATTTCATCTGGCGTGTTTTTATTGCCACCCAATGATATAATAAATAACAGTATGCCAGCCAAAAAGAACAATAACATATCCGATGCAGAAATGTCCGAAACCATTGAGGGGCTCCGGGAAAAGATGCTTTCCGACGCCATACGAAACGGCGCATCCGACATCCATATTGAACCCGGGTACGATTCTATGATGATTCGTTTTCGGATTGCCGGAGATCTGCATCCCTGGGACCGAAGACAGCTTTCTGACCAGGAACCGCTTATTTCGCATTTAAAAGTCATATCGGGCCTTGATATTTTGAAACACACCCTGCCCCAGGAAGGACATTTTGCCTGGTCTTCGGAACAAATTTCAGGAACTGCGGACGGCAGAATTCTTGATATACGAACTTCGTTTTTTCCCACGGCCTACGGCGAAACCGTGGTCTTGCGGATATTAAACCGCGGCGACCTGCCCGAGTCCTTGGATGCGCTTGGATTTTCAACGGCTGATGACATTGCTCTAACTCGAAAAATAATCCACCAATCGCACGGCATGGTGCTAGCCGCGGGTCCGGCCGGATCCGGAAAAACTTTCACACTTTATGCCATATTAAACGAGCTGCGCAATGAAAATAAAAACATTGTGACACTGGAGGACCCGATTGAATACTACCTGCCCACGGTGCGCCAAAGCCAGATGCGGCCGGATCAGGGCTTTACCTATGCCATGGGACTTCGCTCCATACTGCGCCAAGACCCGGATATTATCATGGTCGGAGAAATACGCGACTTGGAAACAGCCGAGAGCGCGATCCGCGCGTCTCTGACCGGTCGACTGCTTTTATCCACTATTCATGCCAATTCAAGCGTGGCAACCGTAACGCGCTTGATTGATATGAATATAGACAAGGGCCTGGTGGCATATGCCCTGTCCGGAGTAATCAGCAAACGGCTGGTTCGCAAAAATTGCGAAGCATGCCGCATTCCTTATCATCCCAGGAAAGAAGTGCTGGACGCGCTCGGCCTTGACCAGAAAGAAGCGTATATGCGCGGGAATGGATGCGAAACATGCGGCAATACCGGGATTGCCGGACGCATAGGAATATTTGAAATTTTGCATATTGATGATGATATGCAGCGCCTGATTATAGAAAACGCGCCCCACGCCAAATTATTTGAATATGCCCGCGCGCAAGGACTCAAAACTATCCGCGAAGATGGTATCGTAAAAATCCACGCAGGCATCACCACGCCAGAAGAAGTGCTAAAAGCGGTTTCATAAGTCATAACTCACAAAATATGCTTCCAAAACACTCCAACATTCTCAAGAATGTTGGAGTGTTTTTTGAACTTGAAAAATATGCTTAAAAATATTACAGTTTCTACAGATCATTACCAGGATAAAAAATGCCGGACTCAAAAAAGTATCGCGTTCATAAAGATATAACCAAGGCGCTTGCACTGCACGCTCGCTTAGAGAAATACTACAGGAAGCCGGGGGCTACTACGAATTCACGCTCTTTGATACCGAACCACTATTCCTACAGGTTGATACAAACGGAGAAATTCACTGCTTCCCGAATTGCTGTCCTCACGACAATTTCGCCCTGCGCACCGGAGGATACGGCGTATCACAATTTATCAAATGCGGCCAGCATAACCGCATACATTCTTGCGATGGAAAATTCATTGCGCATCCTGGTTTTGACAAGTCAGACGGCAGATGCGTGTCCCAAAAAACCTGCCCCGATCTTAAAAAACTTCCACTCGCACAATGGGGACCATTCTTTTTTATGGCGTTCCGGAAACCCTCTGAAAAACTGCAGCACATGCCGACATTTTCCTTCAGCTCCATTCCCGATAACCGCGTTCCGATAAAAAACAAAGAAGAAGTTGTTGACGGCAACTGGAAACAGCACGTTCGGAATTACCTGGATTATTTCCATATTAAAGGAATCCATGCCAAAAGTTTCGCCAAAGTCGTGGATATCAATTCATACCGTACGGAGTGCAATCCTCATTCGGTACTGCAATGGGCATACACCAAAGATCCCGCGCATGGATTTGAACCGCATGAACTTCCCCGCCGCTTCCAAGACCTCAACCATCTGGAAAAACGCGTATACGCCCTGTGGGATTTTATCCCACCTAACTTTGCTTCCAACCACTATCCTTGGGGATACTCAATCAATGTTTGGATGCCGATAAAAAACAACCCGATCCAAACGCGTCTGTATCGATATCACTACGTTACGGATATGGAAAAATATGAGAAGAAAGATGAGATCTGGAAAGACAATGAGGTTAATCTAGAAGACATAGATGCCATGCGCGAGGCCTTGCGCGGCGCAAAATCAAGATTTGCGCGCCGTGGGCCATTTTCTCCCGACAAAGAACAAGCCGCCCACTGGTTCCACCGCTGGATATACAAAATGATGTTTGAAAAATATTAAAAGCGGCCGTGCGGCCGCTCTTTTTGTTGAGAAACAGCATTACCGAGCGGGTATTTATAAGCCAAGTACTTGAACAATTTGTTTAATCAACGCCAAGGCCACCGGCGGGGGCATTAAACTGTATGAATCGTTTCCCTCGTCATCTTTTATCGTCCACGGCTTCTCAATTACCCGCACCGCGCCATTCTTTTCTAATTCATAACGAAACGCCGGGGTTATTTCATAATCATCTATATTTTCGCGGGCTTGGTTCACCGGCACTGAATTTCTTAAAAACACCTTTGGCACGCCTTGAAGATTAAGAAGCATTTTCATAACCTCTCCGTCGGCCTCGATCCGGTTGCGGATCGCCTCAATTCCCAATTCATCACCTTCCTTGGGCGACATACGGATTTTACCGTAGCCGGAACAATTCGGATTGTCGCATAAAAGGTAAAATTTCTTATGGCTTGCGTCATAACCGACATCTTTAGTCCGAAGGAGTTTGGTATTGCGCGGACTTTGACATTCTGGACACACTACGCGATATTTCATCCGCTCGTCTATCACCGCTTCCGGAACATCAATAAACACAAAAAAATCCGGATCATCACGATATCCCACCAGCGTACGAAAATATAAAGAATAAGAGACCTGATCAAGATTCCGGGGAAAACCGTCTATAAACACGGCTTTGCGGCCAATTTTGTCTATTTCCCGCTCCACCAAAGCCAAAATAACTTCGGTAGGCAAAAGGGTCTTGATATCTCTTCCTAAAATAACCTCCAGCGCCTTTTCAATGGTAATAAACCCCCGGTAGCGTCGCTTGAGAAAATCCACCAATTCTTTGTGGCTGGATGCTTTTTCTAAATCCTTGTGAACGCTCCGCACAATGTCACCCACCGAGATATGGGCCACCCGCTCCTCGCCCACCGCCTCCATGAAAAGCTTGGAATACGTTCCTTTGCCGGAATTTTTGGGGCCCAAAAGAAATCCGACAAAAGTATTTTCTTGCAAATATTCGCGCAGTTTTTCGATTTCCGCTCCGGCTTTTAATTCAAAATATCTCCGCCGCTCGGCCGGATCTTCAAATTTAAACTTCTGACCTACGCCCTCCACCTTTGTTTTAAATATGGGGAACGAAAAT
>LCKU01000004.1:0-10892 GCA_001001625.1 Parcubacteria group bacterium GW2011_GWA2_45_30
AAATTGAGTAAAAATGCAATTTTCTATGCCCTCATCGTCTAGTGGCCTAGGACCCCACACCAAAATTTCGACTGCTGCTCCAGTGGCCACTCGATTTAGGATAGACATAATAGCAGTAATACAAAGGTCATCTCGCCAGCTTATCTGTGGCAGCAAAACGAAGGTCGAAATTTGGTGACGGGGCAGGCACTAGGTTCCTTGCCCCGCACTAAAATTCAATTTTTGTAGTCATGCTCCTGTCGTCTAGTCTGGTCTAGGACGCCAGGTTCTCATCCTGGTAACTCGGGTTCAAATCCCGACAGGAGCGAGTATTGAATTTTTAGTGCGGGGTCAGCCTAGGAACCGGGGTTCAATTCCCCGTGAGGGCAAGTACGGCGGGCAAGTCATCCGTGTAACTCGGGCTCGCCCCGTTAGAGAGAAACGCGGGTTGCTATGACAAGGAAAAGTTATTTTATTGAATACACGGTGATGTGGGGAAAAAATATTTGATGTTTCTCGCTAACGGGGTTTAAATCCCGATGGGGCAATTGTAAAGATCCACGGGCAAATTGTATCCATTGTCGTCGCCGTAATTTCTGGCAGGCATTATAAAACTGTACGAAATTTTCGTACAGTTGAATTTTTGCTTACGCGGTTCTCTTATTTTTTCTTCGCGTTTTCAAGGTATAATTTCAGATATGATGAGCGTACCATGTCTGTAACATCAAATCCGAGCGCGCCTGCGACATCAATTAGGTCCGCTTCCTGAACATCTTTGCTTCCGTAAAATTCCGTAAATAATCCCAGATCTTTTACGTTGTCGCGATGAAGCAGTGTGCCGTCTTTGACAAAAATTTCGCGCTCTTTCTCAATAACTGCAATTATTTGAAACTCGCTCAAGAATTCCCCAATACGCTCGGCGGCTAAGGGAATGTTGAGGCGCATTCGGCGATTAAAATCAAGGTCATTGCGTTTATAATCATAATGGCACCAGCGTCCTCCGGTTTCCCGAATGCGAAAATATTCTTTGTCTTTAACCTCTTTGTCGGGTGGCAACAGATAGGTATCGCGTTGGGCGACTGCGGTTTCAAACTGCCAGCCGCAATCGCGTAAAGTCGCGTGAGAGCACACTCTACGCATTTTTATTTCTAATCTGGCCAGAGACGCTTTTTGGCGCATGAGCGCAACGCTCCAAGGAAGCACATCATCCTCGGTGAGCAAAAGGCGCTTCGAAGCCGAACGAAGAAGAAATGCAATCGCTTGATCCCTGACCTCCGGAATGGACAGAGATGACGTATCAATCCGGATAATCGGGAGATTGGGATATTTAGTGCCAAGTTCCTTAATCACATTTTGCGTGCACTCATAGAGCAATTCCAGCTTCTCTGGATTCATTTTGGCGCCATAAATCACGTTTTGCGTATTTCCGTATTCACGTTCTAACGCAACTTTAGGATCTGACATCAAAAAAATAAACGCGTCAACGACGTTAACCCAAGGACCTCCAAGAATAAACGATTTAAACGTGTCAACTTCCTCTTGGATAACTTTTCCTTCGCGCAACCAGGATTCCATCCAATATAGATTGTCCACAATATTTCGGTTGGCAAGAAAAAGATGCGCGTGGCGGTCGGAAATTGCCTGCAGAAGATTCGTGAATTCATACGCGAAATGGCTCATTTGGTGGGTATAAACATCATGCTTAGGCGTGGCTCTGATCCACGGAACTTCCGCGCTTTCTTCCTGGAGGCGCACATTAAATTTTCTACGGCGAAACCATCGATCTAACTCGGTAATCAAAGTATTTTTGCCGGATTTATTCGTACCACACACCTCTGCGACAAGCGGTGGTATGGGGTCTTCACTCTTGCTTCGCGGGGTGTCAAGCCGTTTTAGAACCACTTTAGCCAGGTCATCCATTACTTCCAGATTTGAATAGTCAGAAGTATCCATTTATCAGCCCCATTGTTAGGGAACTAAAAATAGCATTTCAAATTTACTGGCATATGTCAACCCAGTTAGAAAGAAGCGCGGGATGAATGTAGAGCCAAACGTTGCCCGTCCTAAAACTTACAAAATCAAACAAACTCTGGCATCCTTTGTCTCTCTCTAACGGGGTCAAGCCTATCTGACATTGAAAAAAAATATTTGCCACGCTACAATGACTCTGGCTTTTTGAAATATAAGGAATTTATATGTCCGTAGAAATTACAGCCAAGATTACTCAAGATAGGGTCTTGAAGCTTTTTCGGGATCACGGAGCGCTTCTAGAAAATGATCATTTTTGTCTTACATCGGGCCTGCATAGCTCGGCGTATGTAAATCCTGACCCGATTCTTAGCGAACCAGAGGTTCTTTCCGAATTAGGTTTCGCCCTGGCGCAATGGATCCGGGATGTCAACCTTATGATACCCGATACTATTGTAGGGCCGGAAACCGGAGGTGCTTACCTTGCGCAATGGACCGCCTGGCATCTTAGGTCTTTTACGGATGGAAATATACACGCAGTCGGCCTTAAAAAGAAGGGTAAAAAATCTTTCACGCTTTCACCGGCTTTTGAGCAGCACGTGCGCGGCAAACGCATATTTATTGTTGATGATGTGCTTACTTCAGGTAAAAGCATTGGTTTGGCCAATAATCTTTGTCAGAAAATCGAAGGAAAAGTTCTTGGAGTCGGGGTTTTATTGAAAAGGGGGGAACCGCGTGCTCCGGAGCTGGATTTTTACAGGCCGCCTCTTATCGTCTCACTTGCTGTTTTAATGCTTCCGGATTGGAAAAAAAGAGTATGCCCCCTCTGTAAACAGGATGTTCCGCTAAATGAGCAATACGGTCACGGCCGCAACAAAAAAATTAGCCGATGAAAATCGGCTTTTTACTTTACTGAAACTTGCTGGCAGTGAGTGTGATTACAGAAAGTCCAGGGAATTATGGGATTTTCGGCTTTCACTTTTAGTTTTTCCTGTTTGCTTTGGAGTTTACCTTCCCATCCATTTCCACGTAATTCAACGCATAGACAATTTTCAGTGCAGCAGAGTCCAATGATGTTTTTTGTATTTACCGGAATTGAGTGGAAATACCCCGACATTTCCACCTTTCCGTATTCAGATGCAATCTGTTTGATGTCCACGTGCGGCGCAAAAAGCATTTTGAGAAGCGCCATACGAACAAAGATTCCGTTTAGCGCTTGCGGAAAGTGTTGAAATCGATGATCAATTAAATCTATATCTTCTTCGAATTCAGGGCCGTGAGGCAATGGATGCAGAACAATTGCGTCTTTTTTCATCGCGTCACGGAGTTTTTTCGTAGCCCAATACGCTTCCGAGAAAGCAGAACTTTTCCGATCTCCGGTGGTCTTCTTTTTTTTACGAAGGTTATCTTGGCTTCGCGTAAAATACCAAGCATCCACTTTGTCTGCTATTGCCAGCGGATCGGTTACTTTATATATTCTTAACCTGGTATTTTCAGAAGATGGGAGATACTCGCTTGGAACATTTTCCGCTTCAGGCCCAACGAGATACACCGTACCCCCGAAGTTTTCAAGCCCTTTCAAATCCGAGTGGATCGTGCGTGAATGGCTAAGATCGCCGATGAATGCATAGGTAATATCCCCTGTATAAAATTCTTTTGGGCGCCAGCGATAATACGTATACATGTCAAGAAACATCTGGGTGACATGCGAACGCGTGCCCGAACCTGCATCAATCACTATGGGGGAGAGCCCGCGGTCTTCTATCGCATCTGCCATTTTTTGGGCGGCATAATCGTCTTCGTCATAACGCACAATTATGCAATCGCAGCATTCAAAATATCCCAGAATTGTAGCCATGGATTTGGCCGATTCGCCCTTGGAAAGAGATGACATGATGTCGGGCTTCCAGTCATATATCCCTCCCATAACGCGAATTGACGTCTGAAATGAAATCGCAGTTCTGGTGCTGGGACTCATTATTAGCTGGAATGAAAGCGGTTCTCCATCGCGAAGTAGAAAATATTTCAGGAGAGGGCGTATTTTTCTATCAAGATATTTTTCTCTCATATCGTCGGCGGTTCTAAAAACTTCAGAAAATTCTACCGGTCCAAATGCATCAGCATTAATCGGATGTCTTCCGCGATATAAATTAGGGCGCATTTATGCATCCTTTTAATTTAAAGTACCTAGCGTATTATACGTGAAAACTCAAAAAAAGTCCACCCCTTTAAGAGTGGCAATATTACTTAGTGAATCCATCCAACAAAATATGCTAGTTGAAATAGCAAAAGCGTCCCGAACATTAAACCCACGAGAAGCGTCAGTCGGATTATCACCCTTTTCCGCCATTTCTTAAAATCTTCTTGTTTCATTCGTGTAAACCTTTATTTTGGTGATCTGCAAAAAAATATAACAGAAAACTTTATTGCTGTCTATATCAAGTTGCTCCCGATAAAATTTTTGTATCCGCGGCAAAAAGCGTCAAGTGCCATAGATTTTTTACCCGCCGGCGTAATTTTTTTAATGCCTAAGCTCCCGTGGCCGGTTTTTACATAAACTTTTTCGTTTTCGTCTTTCCAGATAAAACCCGGTGAACCATCTGGCGGAAAGGAATAGTTTGTTTCTGCCTCCTCAATGCGCAGACGCAAAATTTTATCATCCGTAGGCCAAAGGGTCCATACCCCGGGCCAGGGATTAAAAGCCCGTATCATACGTTCAATTTGCTCGGCTGGTTTTTTCCAATCAATTCTGCCGTCATCTTTTTTTAGGATATTAGAATATGTTGCTTTAGCATCATCTTGGGGAATCGGCACAATCTCCCCGGCAATCCATTTCGGAAGCGTATCAATAAGCAATTCTATTCCAAGTTTTGCTAATTTATCATGTAATTCTTTGCAGGTAATTCTGCCGGAGGCTGGGAGCTGAAAACCGGAAGCTGTGATAACCGGCCCATGATCCATTCTTTCGTCGGTTTTCATTATGGTAACGCCCGTCTCGCTGTCTCCGTTTAAAATCGCATATTGGATCGGAGAAGGGCCTCTCCAGCGGGGAAGGAGTGAGGGGTGAATATTCAGCGCTCCGAATTTAGGCATGCCCAGAATGTTTGATGGAATAATCTTACCGTAGGCGGCGATGATATAAATATCTGCCTCCGGAATTTCTTTTTGAAATTCCTCGATTAATTTAATTGGTTGGAAAACCGGAATTTTGTGTTTCTGGGCAAGTATTTTGACTGGCGGGGGAGTGATAATTTGTTTTCTTCCTACCGGCTTATCCGGATTAGTTATGACCGCTGCAATTTCGTATCCGGCTTTAAAAAGCGCCTCCAGCGCAGGAAGCGCAAATTTCGGCGTACCCCAAAATACGATTTTGCAGCTGCTATTTTTTATTGTCATTCCGTTTTACCTCAATTACATTATGTGCTTTGTCAATGAAAAGCGTTCCCTCCAGATGGTCCAATTCATGCTGCATAACGCGGGCAAAAAATTTTGCCGCTCCGCGAATAAATTTTTTGCCCGATTCATCATATGCTACGACGGTAATTTTTTCGTGGCGCGCCACATTGCCGAATTTTCCCGGCACCGAAAGGCACCCTTCGGGTCCGTCCAATTTTCTCCGAGAGTTATTTTTAAGTACGGGGTTGATAAAAACATAATATTTCCAGGCGCGCTCCTCGTAAAGTTTCCCCGGTTTTTCAGCTATAGCGTGCGGCGGTAAAAATTCTCCTTTTTGGCTCCTTCCTCCAACACGATCTATTTCCTCCGCCTCTTCCGATACGATGAAAATTCTTAATGGCTCTCCTACTTGAGGTGCGGCCAGTCCCACGCCATCCGGCGTATTTTTTAATGCCTCCTTCATATCAGAAATAAGCCCCTGAATGCGCGAGGATAAAATTTCATTCACGGGAACATCTTTAGCATGACCTCGCAGAACTTTAGCCGGAAGTTTTACGATTTCTTTTGGTTTGGCCATTTTTCTTGGGTTTCTTTTGGCGGCTTTTAAATTTTATACCGATTTTTTTGGATAAACCCTTGAGAGCCGCAAAAAAATACTTGCCGCGGGCCTCCATTGGAAGATTTTCTTTATCACATACGTATCGTACCAGTGCCCGTAGATCAGATTCGTGATAAAGCTTCGCAATCCCAAGATACGCGGCAAATTTTTTCGGTTCCCGCATTATTTTGGCCAAATCATCCGCCAAGAGATGTTCTTTGGAATGAAGATGTCTGTCCGGTGTAAAACGCATATAACTGACGAATTTTTATATGTCGAAGTTTAAATATGCATCTTATCCACGGTCGCGTTTAAGAGGCACATTTATAACAACTGGAATTTGTGCTTCAGATGGAGTTCGTTATCAATGCTGATTGCTTCAATAAAGCGGACATATTTCCTTGCTTGATACAATTCTATCACAAAATCAATCTCATTTCGACACTCGTAGGGATGCACCAAAACACTTTTCTGTAATTCTATAAGGCCCATCTGTTTGAGGCGACGCCGAAGCGTATCGCGAAGATTTTTCATGGTTTCGGGTATATCAAAAATCACAACTCGCCACCTACGGTCCCAACGCGAGGGTTTAGGTATAGAAATATCTTCAGATTGATATTTAAGCGCGATACGGCGTCCATCGCGATTTAATACTACCAAGATTGTGCCATCTTTATTTTCGGCATAATGAACAAGTTTTGATTCATACAGCCGATCAATAGCGTGGTATAAATTCCTGCGGTTAATATTGCGCCATTCTTTGGATATAGATTTCAGCGTACGTCGGTATCGCAATGGCGATCCTGAAAGACCAAGCGCAAAACCTCCGAGCAGGAGTAATAAAACTTTTTGAGCAGTGGGACCAAGTCCTTTCATAATGATTCAAGCATAGCGCGCGGTTTTAAAATGTGCAACTTATTCGCGATCGCGTTTAAGAAGCACATTTGAAAACTCTTTTATTTTTTAAGCCATTGTGTTAATACGATAAGAGCAAATTGAAAATTAAGAACTATGATTATGGATCGTCTTGAGGTTAATCAGAATGGTTTTGAAGTATCCATGTCGGGGCCGAGAATGCGAGAGCGAATTCGTATTAATAGCCCGTATCCAGATGATATCTACTCAAAGGCCCTATTCGGATGGCCGGGGACCATGCATTTAATCGCTCCGTATCTCCCGCAAACTATTCGGACGGATCTTACTCTCTCGCCTTCAATGCGGGGTATGCGTGAAGTGTAAAATAACCAACATAGCACGACTTTTATATGACTCTTCAATGCGAAATGTTGCCGCCGAAGACGTTCGGTACTTCCTTAAAAATACCCTCCTTTGGATGAAAAAGCGTGAAAACAGCCATGACATGATTACGGAAAGCTTTAGGCGGGATTTCAAAAAAGTGGCCGCAAAATACGGTTTTAGTCCGGCAGCGTAAACAGAATAAATCGGCGCATAACTAGCCGATTTTTTATTGAAACAACTGCAATTCTTATATATAATAGAAATATGCACATCCATTTTATCGGCATTGGCGGGATTGGGATGTCGGCGCTGGCCAAATATTATCTTTCGCAGGGGGCCGCGATAAGCGGTTCGGATTTGGCGTCTTCAGAAATCACGGATGAGCTTGGAAAAATGGACGTAAAAATTATAATAGGGACGCACAAAAAAAGTAATCTTCCTAAGGATGTGAATCGTGTAATTTATACAGCGGCAACTCCCAAAAGCAATTCGGAATTGAAAGAGGCAGTCAAACGACGGATAAAGAGGCAGAATTATGCTGAGGCTATTGGAGAGCTTACCAAACAATATAAAACTATTACGGTTTCCGGAGCTCACGGCAAAAGCACCACCACGGCTCTGGCGGCCCTAGTGCTTGAGGAGGGACATCGCGATCCAACGGTTATTATCGGAACAAAAGTAAAAGAATTCGGGAATTCAAATTTTCGCCGCGGCTACGGCCCAAATCTTGTTTTGGAAGCGGATGAGTGGAACAAATCATTTTTGGAATACTCGCCTTGGATTGCCATCGTAACCAACATTGACGCGGAGCACCTTGATACGTATAAAAATAAAAAAAACGTGGAGCGCGCGTTTGCCGAATTTTTGGCTAAGGTTCCGGGGGAGGGAAAGATCATTGCCAATGCGGATGATGAAACCTTGAAATTAGTTACCGAGAAATTCGGAAAAAAAGTGATTTGGTATTCTTTGGATGATGCCGAGGCGGGGATTGTTCACAAAACAATCCGTCTGCCCGGAAAGCATAACATATCTAATGCCTTGGCTGCCTTAAAATTAGGAAGGTTTTTAGGAATACGGGAGACCCACATATTACAGGCGCTTTCGCAGTTCAATGGTACTTGGCGCCGATTTGAATTTAAGGGAATTAAAAACGGAGCCAATATTTATCTTGATTACGGCCATCATCCGCGAGAAATCCGCGCAACCATACAAGCCGCGCGGGAGCGATTTCCCCTGCGCCGGGTATGGTGCGTATACCAGCCGCATCAATATCAGCGGCTGGCATATCTTTGGGATGATTTTATAGGCGCTTTTGACATGGCAGATCGCGTAGTGCTTGTGCCGGTGTATGACGTGGCCGGACGCGAAACCCAAAACGCCAAAACAAAAGTGAATTCCAAGAAACTTGCCGCGGAACTCAAAAAACGCGGCAAAGATACGGAATATTCTGATTCGTTTGCGGCTGCGCAAAATTTTATAGAGTCCGGCATCCGCCAAGGGGATGTAGTGCTTGTTATGGGAGCTGGGGATATTTACGGTTTAGCGTTAGATTTGGTGGCTGTGCAATAATATAGTAAACTAAAAGAAACCGCTTAACTTTTCTAATGGAACAAACCAGAGTAAAAAAGTCCATACGAATTCTTGTCATAATTGCCGCTTTTTTGATTTTGGCGGTAAGTTTTGCCGCGGGCGCGCTTTACGGGTTTAATAACCGGCCAGCCATAGAAAAGGTGCTCAATGTGCTTGGCCAAAAACCGCCGGAACAATTCACGGAAGTTGACTTTAACCTTTTTTGGGACGTATGGTCGCGGTTGGAAGATAAATATGTTGATAAGGATAAAATTGAGCGAAAAAATATTGTATACGGCGCAATTTCCGGTCTAGTTAAATCGTTAAAAGATCCCTATACCGAATTTTTGCCGCCGGCCCAAACCAAACAATTTCAGGAAGATATCAAGGGCTCTTTTGACGGCATTGGCGCGGAAATCGGAATTCGCAAAGGGGTCTTAACTATTATTTCTCCCCTGAAAGACAGCCCGGCTGAGCGCGTCGGATTAAAAGCCGGAGATAAAATTTTTAAAGTGGATGATACGGTAACCGCGGATTTAATGCTGGATGAGGCAGTACGGCTTATCCGAGGCCCGCGCGGCACCGAGGTAAAGCTCTTGGTACTTCGCGATTCTTTTGATCAGCCCAAAGAATTTAAAATCATACGGGATGAAATCCGCGTATCCATACTTACTACCGAAAAAAAAGAAAATGGCATCTTTGTCATAAAATTAAATCATTTTACGGAAAATGCGGCGTATGAATTTAGAAATGCGGTGCAGGAATTTTTCCGTAGCGGGTCTGACAAATTGATTTTGGATATGCGCAATAACCCCGGGGGTTTTCTGGTGATATCGGTGGACATTGCCAGCTGGTTCTTGCCCGCCGGAGATGTGGTGGCGCGAGAACGTTTTGCTGACGGGTCCGAAGAAGAATATCGCTCCAGCGGCTACCGACTTTTGCAGGATGTTCCAACTGTGGTTTTGATAAATGAAGGTTCGGCCTCGGCTTCGGAAATTGTGGCCGGCGCCCTGCGCGATATTCGCGGAATTAAACTAATTGGCACAAAAACATACGGTAAAGGATCAGTGCAGGAAGTTCAGCCCTTGCCGGATGGATCATCCCTTAAATTAACTATTGCCAAATGGCTTACTCCCAAAGGTACGGAAATCAACGGCACAGGCCTTGAACCGGATATTAAGGTAGAACTGCCGCCGGAGAGCGAACAAAATCCAAAAAAAGATCTAATTATGGAAAAAGCCCTAGAAGTGTTAAGAGGCCTATAAAAAAGGCACACAGAGTGTGTGCATTATTATTCAATCGTGATAAGACCAGTCTTGCGATTTGTAGATTTCTACACCTCCGCATAATTCTCTGAAATGTTCTTCTATCTCATCTAACTCTGTTCGTTTTGTTTTTGGAGCTCGTTGCATGCCGGAAATTCGCCAGTGAATCTCCAGATAGCTTGCTTTAATATATTGCATAAGTTAATATAAAAGTCAAATGCCCAAAAAACGTGTAACAATCAGAGTAGTAGGCATTGTGCAGGGCGTAATGTATCGTCAAAATGCGCGGCGTAAAGCCGCAAGTATGGGGCTTTTGGGATGGATAAAAAACGATTCAGACGGATCGGTACAAATTATAGCCGAGGGGAATAAGAATTCACTAAATCAATTTCTTGAGTGGTGCAAACGAGGTACGCCCACAGCCGAAGTTGAAGAAGTGCTTTGCGATTGGGAAGAGGCAAGCGGGGAATTCTCAAAATTTGATATTAAGTAGTAAGCTCGGTATCACTGTTTTGAAACACGATTCGCTCGCTCCAGCGGCTCGCTCACTAAGGGTCGGATGAAATTTTTCTTCGCCTCGGGCGAAGAAAACCAAGCAATTTCATCCTCCCATTGTTTCAAAACAGTGATACGCTCGCATTTAGTATTTTTTCAAGATATATGAATCTCGTTAGAAGCCGTGATCGCGTCTTGCGGGATTATCCAAGTATTAATAAAAAGTTTTGTTTTTCTATGATAATATCAGCAGATCCATTCAAATCGATCGCGATCTGCTTCTAACGGGATGAAAGTAATTTTTCTTAAAGATTCATCTATCGGCAGGAGGGGAGAGGTTAAAAATGTATCCGACGGATATGCGCGGAATTTTTTGTTTCCCA
>LCKU01000004.1:11069-35900 GCA_001001625.1 Parcubacteria group bacterium GW2011_GWA2_45_30
TATAAAATTTCCGCAAGGAATTATGGGTGAGGTGAAGATACTCGTAGAAGCGGAGTAATCAAAACACCTAACACTTAACACCTGACATCTGATTTGTAATTCGTTCGCATGTCATTTGTCAAATGTCAGTTGTCTTATGTCAAAGTATATATTTGTTTGTGGCGGAGTAATCTCCGGAGTAGGAAAGGGCACGGCAACCGCCTCGATGGCGCTTTTATTGAAAGCGCGCGGGTTTCGCGTGACAGCTGTCAAAATCGATCAATATCTTAATGTTGACGCGGGAACTATCAGGCCGACCGAACATGGCGAGGTATTTGTGACGGATGACGGCATGGAGACCGATCAAGACCTTGGTAATTATGAACGGTTCCTTGATCAAGATATCCTTTCGATAAATTACATGACGACCGGCTCTATTTATCTAACCGTGATTCAAAAGGAGCGGAATTTTGAGTATGACGGCGAGGACGTGGAAGTCATCCCGCATATTCCAGAGGAAATTGTGCGGCGCATCAAACGCGCCGCGCACCAAACCAAATCGGATTTTGTCTTTATTGAGATCGGCGGGACCGTCGGTGAATACCAAAATCTGGTATTTTTGGAAGCGGCGCGGATGATGCATTTTGAGGCGCCGCAGGATGTGCTTTTTACGCTTGTCTCCTATTTGCCGGTGCCGGCGATGATTGGTGAGATGAAAACCAAGCCCACCCAGCAGGCGGCGCGGTTTTTGTTTGAAGCCGGCATTCAGCCCGATATCATTTTGGCGCGTTCGGAGGGGCCGATAGATGAAAAACGCAGAGAAAAAATTTCGCTTTTTTGCAACGTGCCCAAAAAACATGTAATTTCGGCTCCGGACGTGAAATCAATATATGAAATACCTTTAAATTTTGAGAAAGAGGGATTGGCAGAAGTGATCCTCAACACTTTTCACGTGAAGGCGCGAAGAAAAAATCTAAACCAATGGACTGCGTTTGTACATACGACTAAAAGCGTTACGCGTCCGGTCAAAATCGCAATCGTAGGAAAATATTTCCAGACCGGAGATTTTATCTTATCCGATTCTTATATATCGGTCATTGAAGCCGTAAAACATGCCGCCTGGCATTTTAAACGAAAACCGGAAATTTCGTGGTTAGGATCGGAAATTTATGAAAAAGATCCGCGTAGAATTCGGGAGCTGAAAAAATATGATGGCATCATTGTCCCGGGTGGATTTGGCAGTAGGGGAGTGGAGGGAAAAATAAAGGCGATAGAATTTTGCCGGAAACAAAAAATCCCGTTTCTTGGACTCTGCTACGGGCTTCAACTCGCGGTTGTTGAGTTTGCCCGCAACGTATGCAAAATGCCCGGAGCGCATACCACCGAAGTCAACCCCAAAACAAAATATCCGGTTATTCATACCCTGCCCGAACAGCTTGCGAATATCCGTGAGAAGCGGATTGGCGGCTCTATGCGGCTTGGCGCATATATGTGCGATGTGAAGCCCGGAACTGCGGCCTTCAAGGCGTATGGCACAAAACTTATCACCGAGCGCCACCGGCATCGTTACGAGGTCAATAACGACTACCGCGAGGCGTTGGAAATGGGCGGCATAGTATTTTCCGGCATCAACTCTGAACGAAATCTTATTGAGATTGGAGAGCTCAAAGACCACCCGTTTTTTGTCGGTACCCAGTTTCATCCGGAATTCAAATCCCGTCCGCTCCATCCGCATCCTTTGTATCGCGAATTCTTAAAGGCGGCCATATCGCACCATTCGTAAAGTAGTCCAGCTAAACTTAAAAATTCAAATATGTCAACTATTCAACGATAGCGGAATAGTTGACATATTTTAGAATCGGGAAATTCGTATGTTGGCTGAATCCAAACAATGCCAAAATTGTAAAAAAGAATTCCGGATTGAACCGGAAGATTTTGCGATGTATGAAAAACGGAGTATTCCGCCGTCCGATAAGTGTCCGGTGTGCCGCTGGAAACATTTGCTATCATTTTGGGTTTTTGGACGATTTAGGATAGGAGAATCTGCCTTGAGCGGAAAGCGGATAATCACTGTTTTGCCGGAAAATACCGCCTTTCCCGTATATGATTACAAAGAGTTTATTTCTGATAAATGGGACCCCATGGTCTATGGACAAAATTATGATTTTGACCGGCCTTTTTTTAAGCAGTTTGCCGAACTTCAAGCCAAAGTCCCGCATCCACATCAGGTTGGTTTGGGCAATACCGACTGTCCTTGGACGGATGATTGGTGGTATTCAAAAGAATGCTATTTGTGCCGTTCCGGAATTTATTGCGAAAAAACAAGTTATGCTTATCGCGTTTCCGGCCTAAAAGATTGCGTGGATATTACGTATTCATTTGACCTTGAACAGTCTTATGATTGTCTGTATTGTTTCAAAAGCTACAAACTACGTCATGCATTTAATTCTCGCAATTGTCTGGAAAGCGCGTTTTTATATGACTGCCGCAATGTACAAAACTGCTTCATGTGTTGGAATTTACGGAATAAGAAATATCATATTTTGAATAAGCCCTATTCTAAAGACGATTATTTTAAAAAATTAAAAGAATTTGATCTACATTCTTATTCAGTTGTTCAAAAATTTAAGGAAGAATTTGCCAGTCATATTGCCAATGACGCTACTCACCGGGAAAATTTTAATACACAGACCGTTAACTGCCGGGGCAATTTCTTATCCGAATGCAAAAATTGCTATAACTGCTATTTTG
Source organism: Parcubacteria group bacterium GW2011_GWA2_45_30 (assembly GCA_001001625.1). Taxonomy (GTDB): domain Bacteria; phylum Patescibacteriota; class Minisyncoccia; order Sungbacterales; family HO2-52-23; genus LCKU01. The sequence continues at coordinate 13,800 of LCKU01000004.1, forward strand.
TAAATAATTCGGAAAATTTACGCCATTCTTTCCGCGCTTATGAAGCCAAAGATGCGATTGATACGATATCGTGTATGAGCGAACATTCGGCCGTAAGTTCTTTGGATCAGCTGGGATATGGAAATGTCGGCCTGCTTTATGGTACGAAGTGCCGCTACAGCGTTTATCTTGATTCTTGTGACGAATGTGAATATTGCTTTGGTTGTATAGGATTAAGGAAAAAGAGTTTTTGCATCTTGAATAAGCAATATAGTGAGCAAGAGTATCATAAGATTGTGGAAAAGATCAAAGCCGATATGCAAAAGCGTGATGAATGGGGAAGATTTTTGCCGCTTTCTATGGCCTATTCGGGCTACAATTTATCTTTGGCCCAAATAATGTTTCCCGAAAAAGAAGATACGATTGCCGAAATTGGCGGTCGATGGGACACTCTTCCGGTTCAAAACTTTGCTAACACCATAAATAGCGAAGATTTGCCGGGCAGAATTGATGACGTCAAAGATGACATAGTTAAGCAACGCATTATTTGCGCGGAAACCGGCCTTAGTTATAATATTGCGCCGCATGAACTTGCATTTTACAAAGAACATGGCATTCCTTTACCACGTCGGCATTTTGATTTGCGCACCCTAAATAGATTCCGTTCCATGACGCTTATGATTTATCCGCAGCGCGGTACTTGCATGATTTGCCAAACGGAAATTGAGCATTATTATTCTTCGAAACTGGGTTATAAAAAAATTGCCTGCGTGGATTGTTATCAACGCGAGGTTGTATAAAAAACCCTCTCAATCAAGCCGGTACTATATTTACTTCTTTAGCATATCTAGTGGTGCCGTCAAAGCGGGTTTTGCGGCGATCGCTAAACTTGACAAGGCCAGCGCGAAGCGCAAATAATGTATCATCGGAGGCGCGTTTAACTCCTTTACCCGCAAGGAAACGGGATCCTCTTTGACGAATCAAAATATCGCCGGTTTTAACCCGTTCCCCGTCGTATTTCTTAACGCCTAAATATTTGGGCTGGGAGTCCCGGCCGTATTTGCCAGCTCCAGCGGATTTGGTATGTGCCATAATTTCCGAAAATTTGGAGCTTCAGCGAACAAATTTCCGCTGAAATTATGAGCATCCCGCACTATTTTTGCCATGTAAACAAGAGGATCCGCCAATTTAAATAGCAACGTAAATTTATGCGAGTTGCGTGGCCGAATAGGCCAATCCTCTTGGGCGAAGCAACGAGCACATGTGCTATATGGCAAAAATAGTGCGGGAGGCCATTCCTTAATTAATTTTAATATCCAATAACTATGTTATCTAACCATCTCCAAAAAGTCAAATTATGGATTAGTACCAATAAATCCGACCTTTACATCGCAAGCATCATTTTTTTGACCGCGGTTGCCAGTTTTGGCCTGGGACGGCTTTCTATATTATGGCCGGAGAAAGAACCCATCATAATTGAGAATCATGAATTAGGAATAAGGAATAATGAAACTGCGGAAAAAACGCTAAATTCAATATCGCCTAATTCATCCTTCATAATTCCTAATTCCAGCCAAAAGTATGTAGCATCCAAAAACGGCGCCGCATACCATTTTCCATGGTGTTCAGGGGCATTACGCATAAAAGAGGAAAACAAAATCTGGTTTGAAACAAAAGAAGAAGCGGAGAAAGCCGGATATAAACCCGCCGGAAATTGCGAAGGACTCTGAAAATGGCTTGCTAACATTACTACTATTGAATCTTTGCCAGAATCGTTCTATAATTTCCCTGGTTCATTGAATTAGGGATTTTATGTCGATTAATATGTATTTTTCCGAATTTCGGGCGCCGGATTTTGAACTTCCCGTGATTGGTTCCGACAAAAATTTTCGCCTTTATGATCTTATCGGCAAAGGTGAGCGATTCATATTTTTGCATTTTGGCTGTGTGGAGCTTTTCCAGAGTGAAGCCGGGGAGAGGTATCGCCTGGAAAATCTACTAAAACATGATGACATTGCAGTAATTTGGATCTATCTTCATAAAACCGTAGAAGATATTAAAAAATATGCGGCAGGAGCCATCTTTCCCATACTGCATGATCCGAAATCCATTATTCCGCGGCTATATTATTTTGATCAGCTTCCGGCAGTGTATCTTTTGGCTCCGGATGGCAGGTTCGCCATGACCGATATGCATTCTTTGTTTCCGCGGCCGATTTCCGCCCTGGAATTATGGAAAGAGAATGGGGCATCCGAAATACTGGATAAAGCTACAAGCATTTGGGAAAATGAATGGCGCAAAAGCATTGACTGGGTAAATCTTCCTGACTATGGATTTCCGATTGAGAAGCGATACTACCATTATGGCTGGACTGATGATCCCCAATGCCGCGTACAAAGGCCGGTGGTAAACGCGCTTGCCAATGCGCGGACATATCTTCGCCATTGGAATTGTTTCAAGGGATATAATTTTCTTATCTGGGACGCGTATCGGGATTACTTTACTCATCAGAAAATGGTGGAAAGTTTCAGACGAAGGATCGCCGAAATGCATAAAGGCGCATCTGATGAGTTCATCAATGCGGAAATTCGTAAATACGCTTCCGCAACAAGCCGAATCTATTTGAAAGCCGGATCGCATAGGCAGGGGACTTCGATAGATCTGACATTGCTAGATGAAGTCGGGAAACCTTTAGATATGGGTACGGACCAGGATGAACTTTCAGCAGAAGCGCATCCGCTTTACTACAAAGATATTTTCCCTCGGTCAAATAGTGAGCACGAATTCCACGAAAACCGGATGCTTTTATGGGAAGTCATGAAGAGCGCCGGATTCACCCCGCACCCGCGCGAATGGTGGCATTTTGATTATATTAGCAAGGCCTCGGATTAATCCGGGGTTATTTTATTAAAAGATGTTGTGAGTGATGCGTATTCTTTGGCGACTTTTCGGACATCCATAATCTGCGTGCGGATTTCTTCGGGAATTTCTTTCATGATTTTTTTGAGTTTTGTTTCATCCGCCTCCAAAATGTCTTCCCATTTGCCAATAGGGGAGAGGAGGGCTTTGATTTTTTCCATATCATATTCGTAGCGCTGAATTATTTTTTTAGAAATCATGCCCCCATCCCCAAATACCCGAGTCAACCCCTCCTGCTCCATATATTTTTTAATCTGCTCCTGCAGTTCTTTAAGCCGTGCGTCATTTTTCTGATCCGCCTTTTTAATTTCAAAATATTCTTTTATTACATTCTCAATTTCGGATTTCGGATTTCGGATTTCGGATTTTCGATAAAGGTGTTTCCACGCCGGACACATGGGCCTATATCCGCACCAATTGCAAAGAGCCGAGGGCATGGGCTCGAATTCTTTGCCTGTTTTAATTTTTTCCTGAATTTCGGCAATGGTTTTTAATATGTGCTCTTTGGTTTTGGCGGTAGTTTCCACGCTGGGCTGGGTGCTTAATTTTTCTCCGTGTTTTAAAAAATACAAGCTCAAAGTTATATCCCCCGGTTTTATATGCGGCCAGCGTTTTTGCAGGCCTAGAGAGTAAAGTGAAAGCTGTAAATCGCTGTTTAAGGCATCTTGCGAGGGCATCCTTTTTCCGGTTTTATAATCAATAATCTCGTATTTTCCATCCGCAAATTTATCAATCCTGTCAATTATACCAGCCAATATGTGGGTTTCGCCGGTTTTCTCATCCGCAATCATGACCTCAAAACGCGACTCAAGGTCAAGAATTATAAAATTCCATGGCGCGTTTTTCTCATAAAATTTTTTGAGCATTTTCACTCCTTCTTCAAAATACGCTTTTTCTCCTTCCCCACTTAAAGCGAGCTTTCTTGGATCATGCTTTGATTCCGCTTCAAATACCTCTCGCAAAGGCCAATTCTTGCGAAAATGGGCAATTACTTCATCCAGGGTGGGAAAAAGGGGATTGGAGGTAAACATGAATTTCAACGTACTATGAATCAGGGTGCCAAAAATCGCCTCCCGGTTTTTTGGCACACGGATTCTGTTAATATTTTGAAACTCATATTTTTGCGGGCACTGCAAATAAGTACCTATTGCGGAATATGAAGTGCGCATGATACTATTTATGATAGCTCATTAAAAAAGATTGGACAAGATATGAATAGGCACGGACATGCATTTATTTGCTCTAAATGCGGAAATATTCTTCATGATTCTGCGGTATGCATTGAATGCGACAATAAAAAATCTGAAAAAGAACAATCCTTTAAGGATTTGATAGAAAACATTGCGGGGCTTATAAAAGCATCCCGAACCCATATGAGAGCCACTCTTAAAAATTCTGGATTCAGGGCTGATGATTTAGATTTAGACCCAGCAGTTAGATCTCTTCTGGGTTTATCCGCTAAGAAAAAGAGGAGAAATAAGACACGCAAAAAACGGAAAAAAAGTAAATCACGCCGATAAGAATATCTTGTCGGCTTTTTGATAGGGGGGCTGTGGAAAAACGGGTTTTGCCCGCTGTATTTATTTATGCTAAATTGAGTATAATATCCCTAACACTCAATTTGTTCTCGTATAAATACGGATACGAGAACATCTAATACGATGGCATCACTTCCATATATAGACGATTTTCTTCTGCATATACGGACAAATAACTATTCGGATGAAACACTCTATAATTATGAGCGCGATCTTAAAGTTTTTGAGGATTTCTTATCCAATGATGTTAAAACTACATTCCCAAAGATGAATCGGCGTACAATTGAACTCTATAAGGCCTATCTTGCTTCCAGAGACCGTAAAACCGCCCTGGGAGCCCATAATACCTCTAAACTCTCCGCCGGCTCCATAAATCGAGCCCTTTCCAGCTTGCGCAGGTACTTAAAATACCTAATTGATATGGAATATGAGGTTCCGGTACCCCCTGAAGCCATTAAACTGATTAAAATGCCTCATAAGCACCCCAGGGTGGCGGAGCTGGACTCCTTAGTGCATTTAATTGAATCCCCTACTGAAATTGAAAAAATAAAAGAAATCGCACTACGGAACCGCGCTATGCTGGAAACGCTGTTTTCCACCGGCATGCGTATTTCTGAATTGGTCTCGTTAAACCGGGATCAGATAGACAAATCCGGACGGATTTTCATTCGCGGCAAAGGCAAAAAAGAGAGATTCGTATATTTGACCGAGCGCGCCAAAGAGCATATAAATAATTATTTGTTGGTGAGAAATGATGATAACCCGGCCCTCTTTATCCCCTATCGCGGGCGCAATGTCGGAACTTCCAAAGCCAGAATTTCGCCCAATTACCTGCAGATGAAAATAAAAAAATACCGCGAGCAACTCGGTATTAATGTTCCCACATCTCCGCACTCATTCCGGCATGGTTTTGCCACATATTTAGCGGAGTCAGGAGCAAATCCGGCTGCAATCCAAATTTTACTCGGACATGAGTCGTTGCAGACCACCACGCGCTATGTTCACGCCTCGGACCGCTATGCGGAAAAAACGCATAAACAATTCCATCCGCTGAAGAAGTAAAAGTGGACTCTTTTTCCGATTTTCCTTTTCCAGATACGAAATATCTTCCGCAATTTTTGAAGCGGTTATAGTTTTCATATAAAAAATTATTTTTACAAATAGTCCATCGGATTCAAATAACCATTTATAGGCGCAATCGGTATAATCATATTACGTCCACAGGTGCGGGAGCGGATAGTTTCAATCCTGACGGCCTGCGCGGCGAATACTCCGAAATGCAAATGCGGACCCGTAGCATATCCGGATGATCCGGAAAAACCGATCCGATCGCCCCTTTTCACCTCCTGCCCTTGCGTTACGCTGACAGCGGATAAATGCGCATATAGCGTAGAAAGATTATTCGGATGCCGTATCAAAATCCATTTGCCGTATGATGCCCGGCGACACGCTATATCCGTATCCCCTACTGCCGTCACTGTTCCATCAGATGACGAATATACAGACGTACCTGATTCGGCGCGGATATCAATGCCGTTATGCCCTTTGCCTCCGTATCCGCCGACTGCCGCAAAAGATGTATAGCCAAAAAATTGCGTGATACAATATTTTTCCGTTTTTCGGTTATTTGTAGCACATGTTCCAAGACGCATGCCTTCTAAAGGAAACCCAAGAGCGCCTGATCCTTTGGCCGGAAGGGATGCCGGATCAATGGTCACGCGTATTTTTTCTTCCAATTCCCGGATCTCACCCTCAAGTATTTCACGCTTGCGTTCGCTGTCCGCCAAAAGTTTAACGTATGCTTTTTCCTGATTTTTGGTTACGGTCAAAAGTTCATTTTTTTCAATGCGCAACGCCTGCTGGACTTTATTTTGCCCATGCAGAGAAGAACGGAGATCAGAAAGCTCATTTTTCTTCATCTCCTCTGACTTTCTTTTTTCTCCAAGCTCCTCACGCAATTTATGCAGGGCATCAAGCGACGAAACCATGCGGCCCTCCACCATGGTCATGTGATCAATATCCCGGAAAAAATCCGAAAGAAACGGATAGCGTAAAAATGCAAACACTAACGGCTCCTGATTTCTCTCAAAAAAATCCTGAATTAACGAGGCCAGACCGCCGCGCAGTTTTTTTATCTCAAATTCACGCATGTGTATTTCAAGCGCCAATTTTTCTATTTCAAGTTCAGTTTTTTGGATTTTTTTCTCGGTAAGCGCGATATCCGTACGAAGTTTGGCAACTGTTCTATCTAAACGGGTAATTTCGCCCTTTAGCGTTTTACCCTGTTCCTGTCGCGTCTCAACCTCTTTACGAAACGCCACCGCCTCCGTCTCGAGTTTTTTAATCTCTTCGCTACGCGCTTCAATCTGGTTTTTTAGATCATCAAGGATTTGCGCCTGCAAGTTTTGTCCGGGAAATAAAGCCAAAAACGCGATTACAAAAATAATCGCGCTTATCAAAATTTTGGGTGTAATTCGCCGCATCACAACTAAATTATATCACATTTTTTTCTGTTTTGCAGCAGCTATTCGTCGGAGTGATTCCTCAATTCCCAAAATCTCCATGATTTCAAAAGGGCCGGGGGACGCTTTTTTGCCGGTTAAAGCCACCCGTAAAGGCCAAAGAATTCGTCCCTTATCCCCTTCCCCGATTTCTTTCAAAAATGCCTCTTCGATTTTTTCTTTGGAAATTGGAGTTTGAAAATTGGAAATTATTTTTTCGGCTGCTTCCAACGATGCAATCAACTCCGTATCACTCATATTTTTCCAGCACAGTAATTCCTTGTCGTATTCGGGCGCCCAGAAAAAGTACTCCGTCCTCTCCCCTATTTCAGCGAGTTTCTTCAGCCGTGGCTGCTCCAATTTAATTATTTTTTCCAAATAATCATTTTGAATTTTGATTTTTGAATTTTGATTTTGCAAAAAATCGGCCAAAAACGGTTGACAAAGTTCCAATAGTTCTTTGGCCGATTTTTTACGTATATATTCCCCATTCATCCAATCCAACTTTGTTATATCAAAAATTGCCCCAGATTTTTGCACTTTTTCCAGAGAAAATTCTTTTATTAATTCTTTCTTGGAAAAAAATTCGCGGTCATTTCCCGAATTCCATCCCAGAAGTGCCAAAAAATTAAATAACGCCTCCGGAAGATAACCTGCCGCGCGATACTCGTTGACTGACGCTGGGCCATGGCGTTTTGATAGTTTTGAGCGATCAGAGCCCAAAATAAGAGGAAGATGCGCATATTGCGGAATTTTGAATCCGAGTGCCTCAATCAGCAATAACTGTTTTGGGGTATTTGAAATATGGTCCTCTCCCCGGATTACATGCGAAATTTCCATGGTCTCGTCGTCAATAATCACCGCAAAGTTATAAAGCGGCACGTCAACGCGCTTGGCAATGGAAAAATCTCCTAATAAGTCGGAATCAAAGGAGACATCTCCGCGGATTAAATCTTGAAACTCGATTTTTCGCCCAGACGGAGTTTTAAAACGTATAATATAATCGGACTTGGCTTGGGTAAACATGGCGGCCTCGGCCGGATCGAGCGTCCGATATTCGCACAAGTGGATCGGCGGATGCTTGGCGGCCAACAATTTTTCCTTTTCCTCCTCAAGCTCTTTTTTGGAATGAAAACAATAAAATGCACGCCTTTCATCCAAAAGTTTTTGAATATATTTTTTATAGATTTTTATCCTTTCACTCTGGCGATACGGACCATGGGGTCCGCTGCATTCCGGCGACTCATCCGCTTCAATCCCTAACCACCTTAATCCCTCAAAAATATCCTCCTCATATTTTTTGTCCGAACGCTCAAGATCCGTATCCTCAATTCGCAATATAAACTTTCCGTCGTGATGCCGCGCAAAAAGATAATTAAAAAGAGCAGTGCGGGCTGTACCTACGTGAAGAGGTCCCGTTGGACTGGGTGCGATACGAACACGAATGTTTGACATGAAATAGGGTATATAAAAAGGGTTTATTTTGGTTTTGGTGCGGTTGGCGCAGGAATATTTTCCGGCGGCGGTAAAACGTCATGCATTCCCAACTTCAAAATTTCGCGCGCAATGAGTTCGGCTGCGTCAATGCGCGCGAATTTCTGCGCCGCCTCTTTCATCTTTTTCATGTGCTCAGCATCCCCGAGCACTTTTTTAATTTCAGCAAGCAGAATGTGCGGTGATAAATTGGTTTCTTCAATGACAATTGCCGCGCCGGTGGCCGCATAATCATAGGCGTTTTTACGCTGGTGATCCTGGGCCGCATTAGCCAAAGGTATAAGAATTGACGGCTTGCCCCAGGCGGCAATTTCGTAAATGGTGGATGCCCCGGCGCGCGCAATAATCAAATCCGAAGCGGTATAAAATTCCCGCAGTTTCCCTTCATCCAAAAAACCAAAAGCATGATAATGTTCTCTATGCCCGAATTCCAAAATAACCTGTGATTCTTGTTTAATGGCCTCAAGATTGGCAGTGCCGGTTTGATGCACCACTTCGTATTCGGAAGCCAGCTCTTTTAATACATCGGTAACGGCGTCATTTATTTTTTCGGATCCTTGAGATGCCCCAATAATTCCAACCACCGGCAGATTAGAGTAAATATTCAGAATCTCCTTGGATTCTGCAAGATTTCCGCCCAGAAGCCGTTTGCGGATAGGCACTCCGACCAGGGCAGTTTTCTCTTTTGGAAAGAAAGAGGCGGCATGGGGAAAAGCAATGCCAATGCGTTTGGCAATCCGCGCCGTGTGCAAACTGACTTTCCCCGGTATGGCATCGGATTCATGCATGATGATAGGAATTCGAAATAGTTTTGCGGCAAAAATAGCCGGGAAAGCCCCGTATCCGCCTTTAGAAAAAATAATATCCGGCAGGATAAGATACATATTCCAGACGGCTTGCAAGACCCCGATAACGACATTGAATATATCTAAAAAATTAGCAAACGAAAAATACCTGCGCCATTTGCCGCATCTTACTTTTACCGGCAAAACACCTTCTTGCCGCAGCGTATTCATAAAGTCGGTTCCGAAATCATCCGGTCCGAGGTAAAAAAATTCCAGATTGAGAATCCGCTCCTCTTCGGCAATGTGCTGGATTTCCCGAAGTACCGCGATAATCGGATAAAGATGCCCGCCGGAACCCCCGCCGGTAAATAAAATCCTCATATATTTTAATAAATGCTTAAAGCGAGCGTATCACTATTTTGAAACAATGGGAGGACGAAGTTGCTTGGTTTCTCCGACATTGCGTCGGAGAAAACTTCGTCCGACCCTTAGTGGGGCGGCCGCAGGAGCCGCCGAATCGTGTTTCAAAACAGTGATACCGAGTCAAATATGTTTCGCTATATTCAATAATACTCCAATTTGAGTTAATGTCACGACCAGTGAGGTTCCGCCATAACTTACAAAAGGAAGCGGAATGCCGGTTAATGGCAGAAGGCCGGAAATCGCCGCCATATTAATAAAGGCCTGTACGGTAATTCCCATGGTGATTCCGGCCGCCAGCAACCGGCCGAAAAGATCGGGCGCTCTATACGCGATTGCGAAACCGCGCCACAAAAAAAAGCCGAAAAGTCCTATAAAAACAACAACGCCCAAAAATCCCGTTTCTTCGGCGAAAATCGCAAAAATTGAGTCGCCCATGGGTTCGGGAAGATATTGATATTTTTGCAAACTCATTCCCAATCCCCTGCCCCAAAATCCTCCAGATCCAATGGCAATAAAGGCCTGATTAATCTGATATCCTATGCCTTGCGGATCTGCGGCCGGATTCAAAAACGTTGTAATCCGGTCTAGGCGATACGGGGCAAGTTGCACAATAAAATAAAACATAACCAGTCCGAAAAGGAACAAAGTGATAATCTGCGAAGTTTTTCCCCCGCCTAAAAAATAAAGCATGCCGGCTGATATCGCAATAACGCCCAGCGTTCCGATGTCCGGCTGCATCAGGAGAAAAATTCCAACGACCGAAAGCATAAGCGTAAAAGGGATCATGCCGCGTGAAATACTTTTAACCTCGTCCTTGCGCGCGGCCAGCCAACCGGCAAGATATACCAAAAATGAAAATTTTAGGATCTCCGATGGTTGAAAACTTAAAGGGCCTATGGAAATCCATCGTTTTGCTCCGCCGAAAGAATAACTCAACTCTGGAATAAAAAGAAAAACGAGCAAGGCCAGCGACAAAAGCATTAAAGGAATTGCTAATCTTTTCCATAACCGATAGGAAATGCGCGAGGCGGCAAGCAGTCCAATGGCGCCCCCGACCCCTCCAAGCAAGAGCTGGCGCAAAACATAATATCCGCTCAAACCGAACGATTTTTGCGATAGCACCATGGAAGCGGAAGCCAGAGTCAAAAGGCCTCCCAAAAAAAGGGCCAGGGTTGTATAAAATAAAGATTTGTCTAAAGTGTGAGCCCCGTTAGAGAAAAACATTGGATGTGTCTAGAAATAAAAAATTGTATTATTGCATTTTTTTAACCTCTTCTACAAATTGTCTTCCTCTATCAAACTCATTCAAAAAAAGTCCAAAACTTGCCGCACCCGGAGAAAGCAATATCCAGTCCCGATTTTTTGCTGATAGATATGCAGATTTTACTGCATCATGCATGGTTTTTACTTCTTTTATAATTATTTCCCGAGTGGCTTGATTGTGCTCAAGCAACAATATTTTCTTTAATTTTTCGGTCGCATCTCCGGGAAGTAAAATCAGCGTATCAACTTTATACAAAATCTCTTTGGCTAAAACAGAGAAGTCCAGTTTTTTATCAGACCCTCCGGCGATAAGAATGATACGTTCAGCCGGCTTTTTCAAAGCATGAAACCGCCTAAGCGCCGCGACTGTGGCGTCCGGGATTGTAGCGGTTGTATCATTTATAAAATGCACTCCTCTTATAGTTCCAATTTTTTCCTGCCGTCCCGGGAGGCCGCGGAAACCTTTTAAAATTTTAAGCATCCTGCGCAATGGAACACCCAGGTGCGTTCCAACGGCCACGGCCAAGGCGACGATTTGACGATAATGAACTCCGATATTCTTATCAACAATTGCGCGAAACTTGTTTGGCAGTTTTACCGAACGAATGCGGGAATTTATACCATGCGTCATTTTTCGCACCCCTAGGTCAGCGGAATTAACAAATGCATAATCTTCCGGTGTTTGATACCGCACAATTGAGCGTTTGGCCGCGATATATTCCCTGAAGTTTTTATGCCAATTTAAATGATCACGATAGATATTGGTTACAACTGCGATCTGCGGACTTTTATGTTCGGAAGCAAGATCTTCAAGCTGAAAACTTGATAGTTCAAGCACGACCAGATCATTTTTCTTAAGCAGCGGCAGATATCCGAGAGGCGATTTTCCGATATTTCCGCTTAAAAAAACGCGTTTATATTGAATATTCTGCGTTTGTTCTCGTTTAGTCCGCGTTAGTCCGCGCTTTTGAAGAAATTTCCAAATAAGATAGGCGGCAGTTGATTTCCCTCGGGTGCCGGTGATTCCGATAACCGGCGCGGGACAGAAACGTAAAAATATCCCGATATCGGTAAGTATCGGGATTCCAAGACCTTTGGCATAGCGAAGATAGAGTGAATGCGGCGGAACCCCGGGATTTTTTAAGACAAAATCCGTTATCTTAAAATCCGATTTGCGATGCCCGCCTAAAACGTAGTGAATACCGCGGTATTTGCGCAACTGCCGGATTGATTTTTTAAGAACCCAGCGTGAACGCAGGTCGGTTACCGTTATTTTTACGCCGTTACGCCATAAAAACTTTACCGCCTCCAATCCACCGCCCTGAATTCCTAAACCCATTACCAAAACTTTTTTGCCAGAGAAATTTAATGCCACGCTCTTATTCATCAAAAAAATTTCTAAATTAAATCTGGCCGAGGAAACCAGATTAATATATTGTCTTATTATAATCTTCTAATAATTTTTCCGGCTCTCACCCCCAAATATTTCCCCTTCTCCACCGCCACCTTTCCGTTCACCATCACCCACTCCATACCAACCGCATAGCGATACGGATTTTTGTAAGTCGCACTGTCCCGGAATTGTGCCGGATCAAAAATTGCGATATCCGCGAAATTTCCTTTTTTTAGGCGTCCCCGGTCTTTAATACCCGCCACAGACGCCGGACCGGAAGACATTTTCAAAATCGCTTCCTGGGGCTTTAAAACATGATGTTCCGAAACAAAACTGTGCCAAAAATGAGCAAATGCGCCGAATGAACGCGGATGTACAATATTGCCGGATGACGACTCATCAATGGAATAGCCTTCGCCGTCGCTTCCAATAATCGAGTTGGTATGTTTAACAGCTGTGCGCATATTTTCCTGCGAAACAGTGCGTCCGATAATAGATACTTGTCCTTCGTTGGCGCGCACCACGTCTAACAGAACCTCTTCCGGTTTAAGAAGCGCGTGTTCGGCTATTTCGGCAAGCGTTTTGCCGATAAGATTTGTCATTTTGGCTGAGGTTATGAGAATTCTGTCATAATGAAGCGTATAAGCATTTATTTCAGCAATGATACGTGTACGTTCAGCCGGATCATCAAGGCGCCGGAAAAGATCCGGAAATCCGCCCCGACGCGCCCAGGCCGGGATTAAAAGATAAAGAAGCGACCCGGTGGTGGCATAGGGCGACACGTCAAAAGTAATCGGGACCCCGGATGATTCCGCCCGGTCAATCAATTCAAGCGCGCGCTTAAATTGAGGCCGCGCCTTTTTACCGATTGATTTAAAATGGCTGATTTGGACCGCTACTCCGGTTTCACGCGCCAGACGCACCGCTTCATTCACTCCCGCGATTAATTCTTTTCCCTCGGAACGCAGATGTAGTTTAATAATGCCGCCTGTTTCAGACAGCACGGATGCCACGTCAATTACTTCTTCAGTGGTGGAAATACGCTCATGTCCATAAGAAAGTCCGAGGGATAATCCAAATGCGCCCTCACTCACCGCATTTTTCAACAAAAATTTCATGCGCTCGCGCTCGTTTTGCGATAAAAGTTTTGTATCATCCCCTATTACCCCGCGCCGCAGAGTGCCATATCCTACGAATGTCCCATAATTTATTGACGGCTGGAGATTTTCTGCTCTTTCCAGATAATCTTTCATTGTTGCCCAATTTACGCTTGTGCCGGATGGATCCGCCCATTTACGAATCGCGTTTATAGCATCCGGGTTGCCCAAAGGGGCGAGCGATGCGCCGCAATTTCCCCCGATGATCGTGGTAACTCCCTGTAGAATCAACGACTCTAGTCCGGGATACTTAAATATGGTCAAATGAGTATCGGAATGGTTGGTGATATCAATAAAGCCCGGAGTCACATATTTTTCCGAGGCATCAATAATAAGGGGCGCAGTTGCGTCTTTTAAATTTCCGATTTCGGCAATTTTTTCGCCCTGTACGGCTATATCCGCGGATTGGTAGTTTTCATCGGCCCCGCCGTCCCAAATCCGCCCGGACTTTATCAAAATGTCATAGTTAGGCATAACTCCTTTTCATTATATCACTTCCGCCTGAATACGCGCAACTTGCTGTATAAGCCCGGATCTTAATTATAAACATGCAATCCGTCTGCGGCGTAAAAATCTATCGTCTCCGGCGTCCGAAATGGCGTACTCCCCGAAAATGATGCGCGCGCCTGCTTTTCAGATCGGTTGCTTCGTCATGCAAAGAGCGCGGCTCGGGAATAAGACCGGAGGGAAGAGGCACTTTTTCGATATTTTTACCTACAACTCGTTCAATTTGTCTCAAATCATACATCTCCTCCGGCATAACAAAAGTGGTTGCCGTACCGGTTTCCTCCACCCTTCCGGTGCGCCCTACGCGATGGATAAAATCATCAGCGTCTTGGGGCATATCATAATTTATAACGTGTTTAATCCCATGTACATGGATCCCGCGCGAGGCAATATCGGTTGCCACCAAAATCCGATGATGGCCTTTTTTAAATCCTTCCAAGGCCCGGATACGCTGGGCTTGGGTTTTGCCGCCATGCAAAATTCCGGCATCAAATCCTTTTCTCACGAGTTTGCTGAAAATTTTATTCGCTCCGTATTTCGTGCGGGTAAATACTAAAAAGGTTCCGGCATCGGATAGCATAAGGTGAACGAGCAGGGGGAATTTTTGTTCACGGATCACTTCAAAAATTTTAAGGTCCACCCTTTCTGCCGGACGCGAAGATAATCCGATCTCAACCCGCAGCGGATTTTTCAGATATTCGTGCACCAGATGCGCCACAGATTTATTGAGCGTGGCTGAAAAGCACATGGTCTGACGTTCGCGCGGTATGCCCTGCATGATGCGGCGCATCTGCGGCAAAAAGCCCATATCCACCATGCGGTCTGCTTCATCCAGCACCAAAATTTTTATATGCTTCAGGTCCGCGAGTTCCCGCCTGGCATAATCATCCAAACGTCCCGGAGTCGCAATAATAATCCGCGCGCCGCGCCTTATGGCGTCAATTTGTTTTCCTTCAGCCAGGCCTCCTACGGCAAACCCAATGGGTATTCCGGTCCCCTGCCCGATTGTCTTTAAAACATCCAGTACCTGCAGGGCAAGTTCTCGGGTAGGAAGCAAAACTAATGCCTCAATTCCATGTCCGGACTTTGCTAAAAGGCGATTCAAAATCGGCAGGAGAAATGCGAGTGTTTTTCCGGTTCCGGTTTGCGCCGTGCCCAAAATATCGCGTCCCTCAAGCGCGGGTCCAATGGCTGCGGCCTGGATCGGCGTAGGAGTTACAAATTTTGCGCGCGCTAAATTATTTTTTAACAATGCCGCGATTTTGAAATCGGCAAAAGATGCTATCCCTCCGCTTAAAATATTTTTTTCCTCCAAGTGTGTAATCATATGAGGTTGTGTCATTTAAAAAACTGCCGTCTCCCAGCAGTTTTATACCAAATAGTATAGAGTGAAACCGGAGATGCAATCTATTGTAAATCGTAGCATAAGCATAGACTGTCTGTCAACCCGCTAGAGATGCGGAACTCTTCTTAATTTTTTGTTCACAATGCGCGAAATCTCTAACGGGGTCAATCAAAAAAATACCGCACAAAATTAATTGCGGAACGATAGCCGTACCGCGAATACGTCTGCGCGAAACGAGATAATTACTCAACAATCAGCCTCCCTGTCATACCCATCGCTCGATGGCTACCCACGCTACAGTAATATTCAAAGGTTCCGGCCTTGTTTGCGGTAAATTCAATAGTTTCCTCGCCTCCGGCATTTATCTTTTTTGTTCTAACGTTATATCCTTCAAGTGTCCAATCATGATATCCCTCCTTCACCTCAAAAGTTAATTCAATTTTTTCTCCTTTTTTAACGCGGATTTCCGATTTAGAAAATGAGAAATTTTGGGCCGTAAGGTCAATCATATGCGTTACTTCTTTATCCGTCATAATGCCTTCATATCCCGGCACCATCATTCCCCCTTCTTTTTCCATCATAGCATCGTCGGATTTAGTCATCGCGTCTCTCATCATGCGCATTTCTTTTAATTTCGCATCGCCTTCGCGAAGCGCACGTTCCTGCGCCTCACGCGCCTGTTTGGCCTGGCGTTTGATTACATAATAAGATCCCCCGCCTCCAGCCAAGGCCAGAGCAATAATGATTATGGCAATAGGCAAACCAATGCCTTGATTTAGTTTATAATCATTCATGAAATTATTTATTTTCGTCATTCTGAACAATGCCAAGTTTCGCGTAAAATCCTTCGCTATCGCTCAGGACGACTAAATTGATTATTTTAATAATTTTATCATGCATCTGATACCTCTGCAATTTTATTTTTGGAGGTGGCTCCGGAAATAACGCGAATTTTGCTTTTGGCAATGCCAAAATAATCCGTCAGAAGCCGAATTACGGCCTTATTTGCCTTTCCTTTTTTCGGTGGCGCGGTCACGGATACGGCAAAAGAACCATCTTCTTTTTTTATCACCTGATTTTTTCGTGCACCCGGTTTTACTTTTAAGCATATTTTTGTCATTTAATACGAAGGCCGAATTTTTTAAGTTCTTCCAGAAGCGTATCCAACGGCAAACCTACAATATTGAAGTAATCACCCTTAATTTTTTCGATAAGCATAAAGCCGTGATCCTGAATCGCATAGGCGCCGGCTTTGTCCAGCACATTAACTGCGTTCACATAACGCTTGATTATGGAAGGAGACAGCTTTCTAAAAAATACCTCACTTTTAACCGTGCGCGATACGCTCTTTTTGTTTGCCGTATTGATAAGCGTAAAACCGGTAATGACTGTATGACGCTTTCCGCTAAGTTGCCGTAACATTTGTTTTGCGCCACGGATGCTTTTTGGCTTTCCCAGGATTTTCTTGCCAAAAACAAGAAAAGTGTCTGCACCTATTACAATTGCGTTTTTGAATCTTACTGCGACCGCCTCGGCCTTTCCGCGAGAAATATGCAACGCAAGTTTATCCGGGGAAAGTTTTTGCAACATGTCTTCTCGAAAGTTTGAGGGTACTGCGCTGAATTTAATGCCGGTTAGCGCCAAAATCTTTCTTTTCCGGTTAGCGCCAAAATCTTTCTTTTTTGCGGAGAGGAAGATGCAAGTATTATTTTCATATTCTATAACTTTTCCACAGTAACTTTCTGCATGATTACGGAATCGTTCGGCCGGTCACCTGCTCCGACCGCAGCATTTCCAATTGCATCTACCACGTCCTGGCCTAAAACTACTTTTCCGAAAATTGTGTAATTATTTGGCAAGAGATAATCCTCTAGCATGATAAAAAATTGGCTGCCGTTAGTGTTGGGTCCGGCATTGGCCATGGCCACAATCCCCTTTTTATAGCCCGCTTTATACGATTCGTTTGCTGGGTTTAATTCATCTGCGAATTTATATCCTGGTCCTCCGGTACCGCATGCTCCGGTGTCTTTAGTTTTGTCGGAAACGCAAAACGGGTCCCCGCCCTGAATCATGAACCCTTTGATAACGCGGTGGAAAATAACTCCGTTATAATATCCTTTGTTTGCGAGCGTAATAAAATTTTCCACGGTTTTGGGCGCATCCGCGTCATATGTTTCAAATTGAATTTTTCCTTTATTGGTCTCAATAGTTACTTTATGCATAAAATTTTTAACGGATTCCGGCGCGGTTTCTCCGCCATCCTGACTCGGAGGCGACGAAATCACTTGAGGAGTTTTAGTAACACTCTCCTCTTCTCCGGAATTTCGCGTGGTCATATAATGCACCCCGGCCGCGATAATGATAAACGCTATAATTATGACGAATATTTTAGTCCCTGAATTTACCATGCTCTATAGCGGCCAGTGCCGCAAAACCGCCCACCATAAGCATTTCAAAGCCCGCCCGCAGCCAGGATGTTTTAACAATTGTTGAGCGGGCGGAACCAACCATAAATAGCGCAATGGCGGTTGCAGCGATAGACGTTAAAAATTGATATTCCGCCGAAATGCCGAAGATATAAGGAATTAAAGGAAACGATCCGGCAGCAATAAACGCCGCAAACGTCACCAATCCGTGTTTGGCCGGAAACTCATTATTGCTTTCCACAATGCCAAGTTCTTCAACCATCATTAAATCAACCCAGCGTTTTTTATCGCTCGTAATAGAGTCCAAAATTTCCGGAATGTGTTTCTCCGGTAATCCCCAGCGGCGCAAAATAACACGCACCTCCTCCCGCTCCTCATTGGGAAATTTTTCAATTTCCATGTCTTCGCGCGCACGTTCCATCTTATGAAAATCGCGCTCGGAGCGAAGCGATAAAAAATTGGAAAGCCCCATGGAAATGCCGTCTGCCAGAAGATTGGCCAATCCCAAAATTATGACGACTCCGGGTGAAAGCGCGGCTCCGGCCGCTCCGGAAATCACGGCAAAGGTGGTAATAATTCCGTCATTAGCGCCATATACCAAATCCCGGAGGTATTTTCCCCCGGCTTGATGCAATTTTTCATGATGTGTGTGAGTTAACTTTTCCTGCATAAAGAGTAGTATAATACAGATAAACACAAATTGCCATGGAATCTACAGTTAAAAGCAAGTTATGTGAAGTTATAGTAACAACCAGGCCCGAACTGCAAAATAATTTTAATATTTTAAGGAGGGGCTATCCAAAAGCCCCTTGGAGCAAACAAACCAAAGGCAATAAATTTAGAAAGGCCGCAGAAGATATATTGAAGGTACTGGCCGATAGAACCATGCAAATTATAGGCAGTAATAACAAGAAGCGGATCGTAGTATTAATGCCTTGGCGCTCCGGCCTTGCTTTTGACAAGAGTTACCGAGATGCGGGTGTAAAACGATTTTATCATTTAAGCTCGCAGCGGGATGAAAAAACACTATACCCTATTGTTGATTATGAGTACGGCACAGCGCCAAAAAAAAGAAATATAGTAATTATTGCCGATCCCATGCTTGCCACCGGAAATACTGCCCTTGATGCAATTAAACGTATGCGTCGAAAAGATATTGCGCCCCCAAATATAATCGTTAACTCGGTTATTGCCGCTCCGGTTGGAATAGCAAAAATCAAGAAAAATTACCCTAAGGTTAGGATAATAACCGGGGTTTTGGATAAAAAACTGGATCGGCAGGGTTTTATCATGCCCGGTCTGGGGGATTTTGGCGATAAATATTTTGCGGAAATGGATAAAGATGAAATGAAGAAATTTATTGATTCATTTGAGCTTTCGCCTAAAGCCCGGCAAAAGTTAAAAGATCGAATGCTTGACTTTTAATCATATTTGCGGTAAGATATATACATCAAATTTATAGGAGGGAATGCGGATGAAGTTCCTTAACTGGGGAAAGATAAAGAGTTTTTTTCGCGCGCGTCGCGAAAATATAGGGCCTGCAGAGAAGGTTGGCGTTTTTGAATCAAAAAGCATGTCGTTTACACTTCCGGACCGCCGGACGATTCACGTCAAACCCGAAAGGATTTGGGAGCGGCGCCGTAACGCGAAATGGCGCTTGCCCGCTCACACCAAGGTTGGTGACTTCGTGATTTTTCCGTTCGGAATCGCCCGGCATACGGTTCGGTCCGGAATCGTAAAGGAAATACGTGGAAGCCAGGCAAAAATCTTGATGACGTGCAAATCCGGAATTTGCAATTCCGGAAAATGTATCACGTATCGCAAAGTTGAGACGGGTACTACTGATGCGGTTTCTTATCGTCACCGCATCGCGTGAATGAAATCACCACTTTTTTAGTAAAGCCCAGAGGCATAACCTCTGGGCTATTACATTTGCATGATGAGGCACTTAAAACGTCATTCTGAGCCCTTCAACTATGCTCAGGATAAACTCCGCGAAGAATCTCATTATATTTGTACAAAAGATCCTTCATTTCATTCAGGATGACGCCGAAAATAACACCTTACTCGCTACCGGTTCATTTTGTGGCATCGTTCAACGGTATTTCTATAGTTTTATATGCAATTCTTTAAGCTGTTTTTTATCAATCTCGGCTGGCGCATCCATCATCAGGTCCCGGCCATCGCCGGTTTTAGGAAATGCTATGACTTCGCGGATATTTGGCTCTCCGGCCAAAATCATGACCAAGCGGTCAATTCCCGGGGCAATGCCGCCATGTGGCGGAACGCCATGGCGATTTCATAGCCGTTCAAGACAAAATCATATTGATCCGCCAGCATCTGGCCCGGTTTTTCCTTAAACTCTTGCCAAAATTGCTCAACGCTCTCCACGCGCGGCTTGGTAAAAGGATGATGGGTTGAATCCCAGCGGCCTTTTCCCTGCCCTGAGCTTATCGAAGGGTCGGTTTCTTTCCATTCAAACGCCGGAAAATCAACCACAAAAAGAAAGGCAAGTTCTTCGCGATCATTTTTATTTTTACGGATATCCGGCTTATCGGTTCCGTATTTTTCCATTACATCTTTGTAAGTCATAACCGGAATGCGCCCTTTAGAATCAAGCGTAAGTTTTTTCTCCGGAAAAAGTGTACGCACTAGCGACAAATATAATTCCTCGGTGATGGCCAATATATCTTCCTGTTTGGCAAAACTCACTTCCAGATCAAGTTGGGTGAACTCGGGCTGACGATCTCCTCTGGTATCTTCATCCCGAAAACAGCGGGCAATTTGGAAATAGCGTTCAATTCCGGCAACCATAAGGAGTTGTTTATATTGTTGGGGCGATTGGGGAAGCGCATAAAATTTTCCCGGATAAACGCGCGCAGGCACCACATAATCCCGCGCGCCCTCGGGAGTGGATTTGGTAAGTATGGGCGTCTCCACTTCAATAAAGTCGCGTTGGTGCAAGAAATCGCGCATAAACGCAATTACTTTGTCGCGCAGAATAAGATTTTTTTTCAAACGCTCTCTCCGCAGATCAAGATAGCGATATTTCAGCCGATTATCCTCACCTATTTCGTATCCGTCAGTATCCAAGGCAAAAGGCGGGGTTTGGGATTCATTCAAAATCTGCAATTCTTCCGCTTCAATTTCAATGGAACCCGTGGGGAGCTCAAGGTTTTCCATACCCTTGGGTCTTGATTTTACGTTGCCGCGGATTTCCACCACCCACTCGGAACGAAGTTTATCGGCGCTCGCCAGCAATTCTTTGTTGGCTGGCGTAAAAACAACCTGCACCATTCCCCAGCGGTCGCACAGATCAATAAAAATCAATTTGCCGTGGTCGCGCCTTACATGAACCCAGCCCATCAGGATTACCAACTCCCCCACTTTGTTTGTTGTGTCTTTAGTTAGCGTTCTCATGAGAATAATTCTACGACATTGATTAAAAAGTTCCAAATTCCAAATTTTTCATCGAATCGGCAATTCGATAAAAAAAGTGCTTCCTTTCCCGACTTTTACAAAAATTTGCGAAATGTTTTCCGGATTGATCCCTATGCCATCGTCTTTAACGCTTACTCTGATTTTATCCCGCACCCGGCTTATTGATATCAATACACCCCCGTCCCGCTTGGTGTATTTTACCGCATTATCAATCAAGTTATAAAAAACCTCGCCTATTTTATCTTTATCGCAAGTTGAATTTAATTCTCCCCCGGACTTGTTTTCAAATTGTATGCCAAGACCAAGTTTTTTAGCCCTAATCTCAAATTTATTAACAGTGTCGGCAAGAATTTTAACAACGTCATTTTTAACCAACTCATATTGTATTTTTCCGGCTTCAATCCGTGAAAGACTCAAAAGATCAGAAATCAGTTTTATCAGCCCGTCCGCGGAAATCATCATTTTCGTAATTACCTCCAGCGCTTTTACGCTTAAACGTCCGAATCCGCCCTCCAGCAGCATTGAGGAATACCCTTTGATTGAGGTCAGCGGGCTCCGCAGCTGGTGCGAAGCAATGGAAAGGAACTCGGATTTGGCCTGATCAAGTTTTTTTAATTCTTCGTTAGCGATTGCCAAATCTTTGCTCAAAACCTCCAATTTTTCCCGCTGTTCATCCTCACGTATAGTGCCCCTGATTAGTAAATAACTGAATACGCCGCCTCCGATCAGCAAGACAACTTTTCGTATAAGTTCATCCGTGGTGCTCGAAAGAGCTGTTTCAATGAAAAATATGATAAGGATAATTGCCACGAATATTTCGGTTGCAATTAATCGAGCATTAAGAAGGCGATGCATGGTAATCGCATAAGTTATAAGTATTACCCAAATCACCGTAGAAATAGGTCCGATCCAAATATATTGGAATATGTT
>LCKU01000005.1 GCA_001001625.1 Parcubacteria group bacterium GW2011_GWA2_45_30
TTTGGGCAGGTAGACCCGTAGGGGGCGGGGGCTGGCTGTAAACCAGTTGTCTTCTTGGCCTCGTGAGTTCAACTCTCACCCTGCCCAATTTAATAAAATACTAATGGACTATGCGGGTTTGAGTCCTGCCGCACCCAAAAATTAAAAATCTATGGACGAATTTATATTCTTTGCCAGCCCCTGGTGGGTAAATCTCCTTATCGCTGTTCCGTTTATCGCATATTATTTGTGGCGTAAGGAAGGGCTTATAATTTCAAAATGGACTCTTGTCGTTTCCGGATTGTTTGGAGCAGGATTTGGTTTTATTGAAGCGTCAGTGGTTGTATATCTTCGCGCGGCTGTGGGACTTCTTCCCGGATATGGCGGAACGCTTTCGGATGTTGCCCGACTTTCAGCAGATATTTATCAGCAAGCGCAAATTTTTGGCGAATTGCCGCGAAGTTTATTCGCGGTTGAACTATTCCGTGAAGCCGCTACCATGATTATGTTAGTTAGCGTGGCGTTTCTCGCCGCTAAGTCAATGCGTGAGCGCTGGGCCATATTTTTATGGATACTCGCCATCTGGGATATTGTTTATTATGCCGGTCTTTGGGCCACGGTTCGCTGGCCGTCTTCGCTGACAACTCCGGATGTTTTGTTTCTGATTCCGGTTCCCTGGTTTTCCCAAGTCTGGTTTCCGGTGTTAGTAAGCGCCATGACCATGACTTCGGTCGTTATGGCACGAATAGATGTCAAAGACATGGAAAAACAAATTTAACTTTGCATTTTTATTAGTCTAAATACCGGGTCTCTATATGGTTTTAAAACCGAAAAAGTTTAATATTGTTTTGGCGATATTTGTCATTATTCTGCCTATGGCGGCGGTTTGGGCGCACGGAAATGGGTTGCAAAATGATCACATGTCCACCCAGATCGGATTGGAAGATACGCTCCATACTGGGGAGTCCGAAGGGCTTACGCGGGAAGAAATATCCTTAATGGTGCTTCCGACGCTTACGCAAGAAGATGATCGCGCTTCGGTAAAATTTATAATTTTAGCCGTACTTTTGTATGCGGTGGGCTGGTTATTTTATCCGAAATCGGCGGATAGCCAAATTAATCCGCCGCAGGCGACATAAGACCTCCTGTATAATAAGCTTTCGTGACGAAATTTCAGAATTTTGTGCGAAAATCATGAAGGACGAGGCGGCATATATGCACATATACGCCAACGAGTTCTGAATGATTTGCAGCCAAAATTCTGAAATTGCAGTAGAAATGTTATTTTGCAGGAGGTCTAAAACATGGCATTCAGGGAAAGAATCCAAAACGTCATAACCCAGTTAAAACAAACCGGAATCATCCTGGGCGGCATTTTGATTGCGTTTTTGTTTTATTCTACGATGTCCGGCATTATTCTTTCATTTTTCTATGATCCTGCGCCGGAAAAGGCCTATGAGAGCATGCAGTCCATTGTAGGAATTCCGCTTCTGGCATTTACTAGGAATTTCCATTATTGGTCTGGTGATTTGCTCCTTTTTGTCTTGTTTCTTCACGTTACGCGTGTTGCGCTTACCAAGCCGGTGGGCAGTGCGCGCCGGTATGCCTGGTGGTTTGGCACGGGCCTTTTATTTCTGGTGGGAGCCGAGATGCTTATTGGCACGTTCCTGCGCGGCGATCAGGAGGCATATGAGGCGTATTCCCATTTTTTTGTCGGTACGAATGCGATTGTGGCAAATTATTTTCCGGCGATTACGATCCTGACGGATTTCTTTTCGCAGAATTCCGCGCTTTTTCGTTTTTTTATTCTGCACACGGTGTTGCTTCCCCTGGGGATTGTTTTTTTGATTATCGCGCACGGGCTTTTCGCGCCCACATTCCGCGCTATGCTGATGCCATGGCGAAAGGTCTCGGATAGCGCGCTTCGCGGAAAAATAGTTGGGGCAAAAGAATTATTTACATATTCGTCAGTGCGAAAAATCGTAATTCTTTCCGCGTTTTCTTTTATAATCATTTCCATTTTGTCTGTGGCGGTACCCGCGCCTCTTTATCCCTCTCCGTTCGTCGGGCTTGAGGTTACCAAGCCGCCCTGGTGGCTTCTTTGGATTGTTGCGCTGGAAAATATATGGGGGCTTACCGCTATTTTACTTGCTCCGCCGGCTCTTTTTCTGATTTTTGCCATTATTCCGTTTTTTACCAAAGATCGGGCCGGCGCGGATTTAGGAGTATATATTTATCTGACTGCGCTTGCGGTCGTTGTCTTGCTTAGTTTTTGGGCAGCTAATGCTCCGCAAGTGGCGCATACGGAGCACTACAATCAAGCCGCCGGATCCGCGCATTAGATATTAAAATAAAATTATGAGCAAAAGCAGGTCAATAATAAATAGTTTGCCAATACAAGATTTCAATCTTGTTCTTGACCGCCTCGGACTAGAAAAAGCGTGGTATTCAGTTTTGGCCACACATTTAAATAACCTTGATAGGGCTGATTTAAGGTATATTTTTAATGAAAATGAGTTCAAAAATATTGAGATCCAAAACTTTGATTTTCTTGATGGTCTTTCGGTCGGCGAAATTTCTGTACTCTACGAGTATTCACTTGCTTATGCGGATCGCGACAAGCGAAAGCAAGAAGGACAGTACTTTACGCCAGATGATGTTGCACAAGTCATGGCAAAGAAAACGCTTACTTTTCCAAAAAATAAAATATGGATTGATCCCTGTTCCGGAGTTGGTAATTTATCTTTTTGGCTTGTTAAATATCAAGAAAACTCCGAAAACTTTTTGAAAAATAACCTATATCTCATTGACCGAGATAAATTAGCTCTATTTATCGCGCGATTTATTTTAGCCGTTAATTTTCAAAAAAGGGATTTACGCTTATTTGAAAATATAAAGCCTCGTTTTGTCATTGCGGATTTTTTGATTTCTGACAACTTACCCAAACATGATTACGCAATTCTCAATCCGCCCTATGTAATGGTAGAGCCAAATGCTCGATTTGAGACCAGCTCGGCGCGAGATTTGTATGCTTATTTTTTGGAAAGAGTTATAAAAACTTCTACGGGTTTTGTTTCTATCACACCGCAGACATTTACAAATGGACAAAAATTTAATTCGTTGCGAAAACTCTTATTGAATAATTTTACCGCCCTTGATGTTTATTGTTTTGACAATGTTCCCGATAATATATTCCGGGGTATAAAATTTGGCTCGAAAAATACAAATACGGCAAATAGTACGCGAGCAGGCATTATTGTTGCAAAACAAGGCGGCGATAAACAAATTTTTAGGATAACGCCGCTGCTTAGGTGGCGAGTCAAAGAAAGACAAAAACTTCTTGACTACGTAGATAATTTTCTAACCGAAATTAAACCGAGAGAAGATATTTTCCCAAAATTACAAAAGGATTTATTACCCCTCTATGATTTCGTAAAAAAACAAGATAAAATGCTGGCTCATATGGTGTCGCGCCGCCAAATATCATATAGGTTAATTGTTCCCTCTACTCCGAGATATTTTATTTCCGCTCTCAAGTGTGAAGTCGAACGCTCATCGTTCAAGACATTATATTTTTACAGCGAAAAGGAAATGAATATCGCATATCTATTATTAAACAGCAGTTATATGTATTGGTGGTGGCGAGTTAATGACGGCGGAATGACAATATCAGAAAAAACCTTATTGACGCTCCCGGTTATAAATGAAATATCAGTTAGTAAAAATTTGCTAATCAAAATCAAGTTATCAGAAAAAACAAATCGTGTAATCAAACGAAATGCTGGCAAAGACAATGAAAATGTAAAACATAATCCGTCATTAGTAAAAGAGATTACAAGCGGTTTATTCCCTCGTTTTGCGAGCGCGCTTGAGTTAGTACATAGCAATTCAGTAATTTAATTATTATGATTTCAAAAAACTTAATTGAAAAATTAGAGAAACTGTTAGCACAAATGCCCGCCGTATGGGACGGACGCAAGGCAATTTTAGAAATGCGTGATTCTGGTTATCCGCATTGGAAACAGATGGAGTGGATAGGTTTCTATTTTTAATTTCTTTGTGATACAAAACTTCCGCCATTAGTAAAAATACCGGGTCCCAAATATGGCAAAGTGGAGTTTGATGGATTTTCAGAAATACCGTGGGATTTTAAGGCGCACCCTGATAAAAATGCGAATGGCCAAGATAATAAAAGTGTTATTGTAAATGATAGATTGGCCATTACAAAAGCAATCAAACAATTCGGCGGGGCAGGGATTATACTGGCAATCGGGGACGCAAAATATAATGACGAGGATAGAAGTTTTCAAGTTTGGCACCAAGAATTTAAGGGCGGATTATCGAATTTTGAGAAACAAAGAATTCTGCGTAAAGCCTCTTCGCGTTTAAGAAAAACGGCATTCAGATTGAGAGAAATTAAAATTATTTTACTTGATGATAAAAAGGTCCAGGGACTCGGTTCGTTTCAAAAGGGTTTTAGAAATTCTGATGGAAGTCCGCGAAATGCGAAGGTGCTTCTGGATTTGGAAAATATCACCGCTGAAAAAATAATCAAATTTTAATATGATAAAAAAAATTATTGTTGACAGAAATCTTTGCATCGGAGCCGCGAGCTGCGTTATGGCAGCCGGCACGGTTTTTGAATTGGACGGCGAAAATAAGGCGGTTATAATCCAGAGAGACGGCATTAAAAATTCCGGTCCGGCGGAGAGAGATGTTTTGGCTGACGGCGCGGTTGCCGATGACGCGTTACTTGCCGCCGCTCAATCCTGTCCCACCCGGGCCATTTTACTTTTTGATGAAAACGAAAAAAAAGTTTATCCGATTGATTAAAGAGGGCGGTTTTAATCCATGCAAAAAATTGAGCATCTTATAATCGGCGGCGGGATTGCAGGCACTACCGCGGCCGAAACCATCCGGCAGAATAATGTGTCCGCAATCATTGCCATTATATCCGATGAGCCGTATCGGCTGTATTCGCGCATCCTGCTCTCCAAGCCGAACTTTTTTTTGGAAAAAATCCCTTTTGAGCAGATTTGGCTGAAAAAAGAATCGTGGTACGCGGAAAACAACATCCGGTTAATTTCTGGAAAAAGCGCGGTTCGTTTTGATCCTCAAACCAAGATTGTTGTTTTGAATACCGGAGAGGAACTGGAATATGGAAAATTGCTTCTGGCCGTTGGCGGATGCGCCCGGCGTTGGGGAATTCCGGGAGCGGAGAGGAGCGGAATTTTTTATCTGCGCACGCTGGATGACGCTAAAGCAATTATGGCCGCGGTCAAAACGGCAAAACATGCGGTGGCCATTGGCGGGGGCTTTGTCAGTTTTGAAATGTGCGATATGTTGCGGCTGGCCGGGGTAGACGTAACGCTTCTTCTTAGAGAGCCGTATTATTGGGACCCGATTCTGGATGAAACATCGGGCCGTATGATTGAAGCGGTGCTGGAAAAAGGCGGCGTTAAGATCAGGCGAAATACCGAGGTTGGCAAAATAATCGGTCATGACTTGGTGGAGGCCGTTGAAATCAACGGCGGAGAAAAAATCGCCTGCGATATGCTGATAGTCGGGATCGGAGTTTTTTGTCCTTTCGCATGGCTGGAGGCGGCCGGGGTCAAGGTGGGGCGGGGAATACTGGCCAATGAATATTTGGAGACCAATCTGCCTGATGTGTGGGTTGCCGGGGATGCGGCGGAATTTGACGACGTGATTTTAGGCGAAAAAATCCAGCTCGGCAACTGGGTAAATGCCCAGATGCAGGGTAGAACCGCGGGAATGAACATGCTCGGAAAAAAAGAGCAGTTTCGCATGGTTTCCTTTTATACCACCAATGGTTTTGGCATGACAATCGCCTTTGTCGGGGATATCAGACCGCTGCCGGATAGGATTGTAATTTCGCGCGGCTCGGCAGACGCGGGATCTTACGTCAGGATAATTTCCAAAGACGGAGAAATTATCGGAGCAACGCTTATCAATCGCACCCAGGAATTATCAGCCATATCCAAGCTTATTGAAAATAATTTCAAAATTGCCGGGCACGAAAAAGAATTTGCCGACACTGGTCTTGATCTTAAAAAATTGTTATTATGATTCAGGATAAAAAACTAAAAATCGGTTGGTTTTCTTTTTCCTGCTGTGAAGATAATACGGTGGTATTTACCGAACTTATGAACGACCACTGGCAGGAGTGGAAAAAACTTTTTGATTTCAGGCACGTTCGGGTTTTGAAATCCAATAATGTTTTGGATGATCTTGATATTGCGTTTATTGAGGGAGCGATTGCCTCGGATGAGCACGCGGCCAGGCTTAAAGAAATCCGAGTCAAATCAAAAAAACTTGTGGCAATAGGCGCTTGCGCCGTGGTAGGCATGCCGGCGGCGCAGAGAAATTATTTTAACGAGAAACAAAAGCAGGAAATAGAATTTCTGGTGGCGCGTTTTCAAGCCCTGCCCAAAGTTCTTAAGGTATCGGATGTGGTGAAAACTGACGCGGAAGTCGGGGGCTGCCCCATGGACCCGGCAAAGTTTTTGGAAATGGTAAATAAATTAGTCGCCGAATTCAAAAAATAATTTTAAAAGCGATTGATGTGGCCGAGAAGCAGCATCAATGAGCGTACCATGCACAATACCGATTTTGATCTAAAATTGGATCGTTTAACCAAAGTCGAGGGATCGGCCTCTTTAGATATTCGCGTAAAAAACGGCCAAGTGGAGTACGCGCATTTTCAGATAACCGAATACAAGCGTTTTTTCACTCAAGCCATGCAGAGAAAGCCGATTATTGCGCTTCCCCAGCTTCTTTCGCGTATTTGCGGAACTTGTTCCAACGCGCATATCATGGCAAGTATTGAGGCCTGTGAACACGCTCTGGATATTAAACCATCCGAGCAAACAAAAATTCTTAGAGATCTCACAATGTACGGCCTCAATATTCGCGACCACGCCCTGCATCTTTATCTTTTTGCTTTGCCGGATGTCCGGGGCAAAGACGCGTTTCTTGATTTTGACGAGAATGATCCGGTTGAGCACCAGATGCTGCATGACGCTTTTGAAATAAAAGCCGCGGGAAATTTCTTTTCCGAGCTTATTGCCGGAAGATCGGTGCATGCCCCGTATCCTGTTATAGGCGGATTTATGCATTTTCCGGACCAAAAAGGTATTACGGAGGCCATCAAAAAATTTGAGGCGGTTCGTCCGGCGGTTTTACGCACTATAGAAATTTACAAAAACCAGCCCTTTCATTTTGACCGGAAAACCAATTTTATGGCGCTGGTACCCTATGATCACTATGGATTTATTGAAGGGTGCATCAATACCGGCTTGGGAGAGTGCATAACCGAAGAAGGGTACCGCGATCATCTGGAGCGCGTGGTACTTCCTTATTCGCAGGCCTCGGGCTATAAATACCGTGGAGGCGCATATATGGTGGGGGCTTTGGCGCGCATGAATCTTGCCAAAAATTTGCTTCACGCGCGCACTAAAGACGCATCGGGAGGGGCGCTGGATATTTTTCCGTCAACGGATATATATATGAGTAATTTGGCGCAGGCCATTGAAATACTGCATTGTCTTGATCACTCTCTTGAAATTTTGAAAACTCGCAAGTTTAATCCGGAACCAATAATAAAAAAACCGTTCAGGGAAGCGGTTGGAATAGGCGTGGTGGAGGCGCCAAGAGGCACGCTTTATCATAAAGTCGTCGTTGGCGCGGACGGCATGGTAAAAGAAGGGGAGATTATTGTGCCTACGGGACAAAACCAGATAAATATAGAGAATGATGTGGCGGCGCTTGTAGAAAAAATGCTCCCGGACACTTCGCAGGAAAAAATGCAATTTGAGATAGAAAAGCTCATACGCGCGTATGACCCTTGCATGTCCTGCGCCGCGCATTTTTTGAAAGTGAAATGGCTTGAGCCATAGCGAAGAAACTGATATTGTAATGATAGTTATTACGCGTTTCAATGTAAGAATTGGTAAAATAAAAGTTGACGGTATTTTATGACTAACGAAATTACTACGAAAATTGCTTTATTCAAAGGAAAAGAGATTAGAAAAACACTCCATAATGGCGAGTGGTGGTTTGTAATTACTGATGTCATTATCGCTTTAACTGATTCTGCGCAACCAGAGGGCTATATAAAAGATATGCGTCGTAGGGATTCGGAGTTATCCATGGGGTGGGGGCAAATTGCCACCCCCCTTTCTATACCCACAGCCGGTGGACCACAAAAGTTAAACTGTGCCAATACGGAAGGCATTTTTCGCATTATTCAGTCGATTCCGTCTCCTAAAGCCGAGCCATTCAAGCGCTGGCTTGCCAAAGTCGGCTATGAGCGAATACAGGAAATAGAGAATCCGGAACTGGCGACAAAACGGACAAGGATGCTTTATAAACTCAAAGGATATAGCGATGATTGGATAGAGAAACGGATGCGCGGCATTGTTATCCGCGAAGAACTTACTGACGAATGGAAAAATCGCGGGGCCCAAAACCATCAAGATTATGAGATTTTGACGGCTGAAATTTCCAAAGCCACTTTTGGTGTTACGCCAAGCGAATACAAAAAACTGAAGGGTTTGAAACGAGAAAATTTGCGCGATCATATGGATGATTTTGAATTTATCTTTAATATGCTTGGTGAACGCGCCACAACTGAAATTCATCGCACGGAGGATTCAAAAGGCGTCGGAAAACTGAAAGCCGATGCCAAAGCCGGCGGCGATATTGCCGGCGGAGCAAGGAAAAAATTGGAAGAACGTCTCAAGCGTTCGGTGGTGTCAAAGAATAATTTTTTGCCAAAGCCGGAAGACAGAAAACAGCTTAATAAATGAATATTGATACGATTGTAATGTTTTGGTCAAAATTTAGCTGTCTGGCGAAGAATAAGGGAAACCTCCTCAATCGCCTCGGATTCTGAAATACTCGGCGGTATGCCGATTATTTTTATTTTTTTAATCCTCCCGAGTTTTTCCAGCAGTTTTAAGTGCGAGTAAAGGTCAAAATCATGCACTGATATATTGGGATGTCCGGCAAGATCGGAAAGTTTTGAAAAAACATGTGGCTGTTTAATCCCTTTGACCGTATCTATGATAACCAACTCTTCCGGCATTTCCAGTTCTTCATTTGGGTCTTTGGTTTCAAAATCAATTTTCGGAAAACGTTTTTTTAGTTCCGGTAATATCCTGAACGGTAAGGAGTCAAAATCAAGATCAGGATTGCCGAAAATATAGATGGTCTTGATCATAAAGTTTGGTTGGCAAAAGCAAGACTTTGCCGCGTGTATTTTTTTAAGTTCGCAACTTCCCGTTGCGATAATATTTCACAGGGTACGCCCCAATGAATTGAAATCATATCCCCGGTTTTGATGTCTTCAATATCGCGCGAGGAATCAAGATGCCTTGTGATTTTTCTGGTGACGGCATCTCCAAGGGCAAGTAGCCCGTTTTTTATTATCAGGGGCTCGGTTTTTACTTCCAGGAATGGCCCGTCAACTTTGGTAATCTCTCCCCATGAAACCCGGCATTCGTTCATGCTTTCAAGGGTATGGGTTTCTTCCAGATGGCCGGTTCTTTTCCAGACATTAAATACGTGGAAAGAATGGTGGGGCAGGGCGCCGGCCTCAACCTTTTCTTCAATTTTTGAAAATTCTTTCAGTCCGAGTTTCTTTTTTAACCGATGGTCTTCCAGTAGGTTTTTATAAAGTTCTTTTTTAGAAACGCATTCCAGCAGTTTGTTGCCGATCCAATAGGCCTCAACCACCCGCGTGTCAAATGGGTTTTTTATTCCGTTTGATTCGGCGATCCGTTTGAGATAGGGGAACATGGTTTCAAACGCCTTTAGTAAAATTTCAAGGCCAAGATCGCTTGTATTATTTTGCATATAAGAAAAAATTTCCCGATTGGCATCGGGACCGCAATAATGCAGCCGGTTTGGACCAAAAGCGTAGCGGCTGCAGCGCATAATTCCGGCAAAAGTATTCATCCCGTTACATTTTTGAAGCCCGTAGTCTTATTGCGTGAGGTTAGCGCAACAAAATTCAGATCAGCCGGGTCTAATGTCCCGCTGAAATGTAACGGGATTCATGGAGATTTAGCGCATTGTTAATTCTGTTTTGGGTTGTGCGGTTGAAACGGCTTCCTCGGTAATTTTCTTGGCAAAAAGTACGACAAGCGCAGTACCGGTGATAAAGAGAACAGCGCTTATGAATTGTTGAATGGAAAATGCATGGGTTATAAAAATCGCCGACAATATATTGGTAATCAAGGTGGCCGGCACAAGCAGAGTTGCCACATAGGTTGCCGGAGCATATTTCAATGCCGTGTACCAGGTCAGGACATATCCGAGTAAAAAGATGCTGGTAAGCAAAGTCCATCCCCATTGTTCCGGGTTAAGCGCCAAAACAGCCGCTCCGCCGCCGCGCCATGCGGCGATACCAATGAGAATTATTGATCCGAGTGTCATTCGCGCCGCGGCCACTGTTGTACCGGATAAATCGCGCAAAGCGATTTTAGCAATTATGTTTTCAACTGCCCAAAGAATGGTGGCTGCAAATATCATAAGTTCTCCCGCATTGTATTTAAATCCGCTAAACCCACCGACTAGCAGATTGGCGGCAAATATCACTCCGATTCCAATCCATTGAGGTGTGGACATTTTTTCTTTAAGAAGCGGTATGGCCAGAAACGCTACCCATAAAAAAATGGTCTTGTGTATCAGGCTGGCGTTTAAAGCGGTGGTCGCGGCAAGTCCGGTAAAATATAAAGCGAAAGGAAGCGATCCGCCTATAATGCCGATGGCTACTAATTTCAACAGTTGGGTTTTGGTCAGAGAAGATATTTCTTTCCATTTTTTGAAAGCCAGCATAATCCCAATAATAAATACGGCCACTAACGCGTTTTTTAGTGTGGTAAAAACAATCGGATCTTTAACCGCTGTTACCGCGATTTTGGTCAGGAAATTATTTGTTCCGGAAATTACGGCTGTGGATAACGCCAGAATTGTCGCGTAGCGCATGGATTGTTTCATATATATCAATATACAATAAAAATGTGCATGGCGCAAATAACAACAACTTGACGGATTTTATGACGGCAGTATATTAAGGGAGGTACTCTAATTAACGAGAAATTGGAAAATAGGTTTCCAATAAAATAAAGGAGGGTAACATGAAGAGCGTATTTTCTGCGGCTGGTTTTTTGGTTGCGGTTTTACTTTGCGCGGATAAGGGAATAGCCGCTGGACCGCCGGTTGGCCAGGCGCTTTATTCGTCAAGGTGTTCCGGTTGCCACGGCGCTGATGGCAAAGGAAACGCCGCTCTGGCTAAGGCCTTGGGTGTTGACGTAACAGCTATGGATTTGACCAAGAAAGACGTGAAAAAGCGCAGCGACAAAGATCTTTCCGGTATTATCAAGAACGGTAAAAGCAAAATGGCGGCAGTGAAAGGATTGAGCGATGCCGAAATTAAGGTACTCATTAAGCATTTGCGTTCTTTGAAATAACCCATACTTCAGTATGAGAATACCGCCGGATTTCGGCGGATTTTTTGTGGCGGGGGATAAGTTTATTTGCGGAAGAGCGTGCTCTAGAATACGTTTATAATATACGGAGGTACTATTTTATCTATCATGAAAAAGTCAATAATTTTTATATTTATTATAGTTTGTATTATAGTTGCCGGCCTTTTTTATCGGCAGTTTCTGGTTTCTCGGCCAGCTGAAAAAATTTATGTGGCGGTGGAGGGCGAGAGTAAAATTGCGGTTTTGGATTCCGCGACTCAAAAAATTGTTTCAACGATTGATCTTTCTATTAAACACGAAGGCGGAAGATTGCCGTATGCTCCCCATAATGTGCAAGTAGGTCCGGACATGAAAATGGTCTGGGTTACGGCCAACTCCGGCGCGCATCAGGATCACGTTTCCGGATTTTTTCCTTCAGTATATGCGCATGGCGGAGCAGAAGACCAAGACGCGGCGCCGGATGTGGTGATTGTGATTGATCCTCAAACCGATCGCATTATTGAGCGCATTCCGATGGGATATAATTTACATCTGGCGCATGTGGTTTTGACGCCGGATAGTTTAACGGCCCTGGTTACTGCGCAAAATGAAGGGACAATTTATAAAATTAATGCCCGGACATTTGTAATTGAGAAAAAAATATCCATACCTTCTGCTCTACCGGATGGCGTGTCAGTTGAGCCGCATGGCCTTCGCGTTTCGCCTGATGGTTCGGCGGCATATATCGCGATACTTCAAGGAAAGAGTTTAGGAATTTTGGATTTAAAGACAAATGATCTTGAAATTATGCCGCTTGCCGGAGCGGCGGTGCAGGCCGGAGTAACGCCGGATGGTAAAATTGTCTTTGTCTCGTTATATGACACCAAGGAGCTTGCCTTGTATCTGATCGATACCAAAGAAATAAAGAAAGTGAAATTGCCTACAGGCGCCAAAGGTCCGGTTCAGATGTATCCGACGCCTGATTCCCGTTTTGTGTATCTGGCGGATCAGGGATATTATTTTGGCCAGCCAGCAAGCGAATGGGTTTATAAAATTGATTTGCAGAAATTTGAAGTTGTGAAAGAAATAAAAGCCGGAAGCGGACCCCACGGCATAGTTGTATCCCCGGACGGCATGCGTGTTTATGTTACCAATCTTTTAAGCGGGGATGTTTCCATAATAAATACTGCGGCTAATGAAGAAATCGGCCGCATAAAGGTCGGAAAAGAGCCAAACGGAATCAGCGTTTGGGTTAATAATAAGTGATTTTATGGATAATTTAAAAATAGTAAAATGGGTTTTGCGGATTGCGGTGGCCGGCGAATTTTTGGGACATGGCGTATTTGCTCTGCAGGGCAAAAAGGACTGGATTGGGTGGTTTGCCCAATTCGGCATCTCCGATACAGGCACAGCAACGCAGCTGCTTTTTCTTTTAGGAGTTATAGATATCGTCTTGGGGATTTTAATTTTGATCAAACCGGTTCGCCTTGCGCTTTTGTGGATGGTATTTTGGGGTTTTTGGACAGCGCTTCTGCGTCCGCTTGTGGGAATGCCGGTTTGGGATTTTGTGGAGCGTTGGGCCAATTGGGGCGCGCCTTTGGCGCTACTTTTGTTGATCGGGTGGCCCAAAAGCGTGCGTGAGTGGATTTTCGACAACGAAGAAATTACTGTATAATCGGATAAAATTATTTTCATATATATGCCCGAAATTATTCGCTGGTCAATGTTTTTGGCAACTCTACTTTTGGCGGTTTTGGGATATCCGGATCAGATCCGTGTAATTATGGCGCAAAAAAGCACGGCCGGTCTGTCGTTTTGGATGGTGCTGGCCGCATTTTGGTCGTGGTTAAGCTACACCCTTTACGGATTTTTCAGCAGGGACTTCAAAATGTTTTGGCCGAATTTAGCCGGCACGATTTTCATATCAGTTATTCTTTTAAGCTTTTTATTTTATTAAATTATTTATCCCTTAATACTTGATACTAAATACTTTATACTATTCTTATGATTCCTTTTATCCCATTTAAAACAATCCAAAAACGGAACGGGAGAATTGTTCCCTTTGACCCGTATAAAATTGAGAATGCCATTGAGAAAGCCGGGATGGCTACGGCTGAATTTGGGCGCGCCACTGCCGAAAAACTCATGCATAGAGTGATGTTGCAGGTGGAGAGGATGCCTACAAATCATGTTCCTTCGGTTGAAGAGATTCAGGATATGGTTGAGGATGTTTTGTTGAGTTCTTTTTATAAAAAAACCGCCAAATCCTATATTCTTTATCGCGATCAGCATGCCAAACTGCGGGATATGGTATCAACCGCGCAGGTTGATCTCATGGAGCAGTATCTGGGACTTACCGATTGGCAGGTGCAGGAGAACAGCAATATGACTTATTCCCTGCAGGGGCTTAATAATTATGTTTCGTCTGAAATAAGCAAGGTTTATTGGCTGAACAAAATTTATCCGTCCGAAGTCGCGCGGGCTCATCAGAGAGGGGATTTCCATATTCATGATTTGAATGTGCTTTCGGTATATTGCGTGGGCTGGGATCTGCATGATTTGCTGGCCCAAGGGTTTCAGGGAACGCGCGGGAAAATAGAATCAAAGCCCGCTAAGCATTTTCGCAGCGCTTTGGGGCAGGTTACAAACTTTTTTTATACTCTGCAAGGCGAGGCGGCCGGGGCGCAGGCGTTTTCAAACTTTGATACGCTTCTGGCGCCGTTTATCCGGTATGACAAATTATCTTATAGCGAAGTGCGCCAAGCCATGCAGGAATTCGTATTTAATATTAACGTGCCCACGCGTGTCGGATTCCAGACGCCATTTACGAATATAACTTTGGATCTTCAGGCGCCGAAAACATTTGCGGGTATGCCGGTCATAATCGGGGGAGTGTATCAAAAAGAATTATACGGAGAGTTTCAGGGCGAGATGGACATGTTTAACCGCGCGTTTCTTGAAATAATGATGGAAGGGGACGCGCGCGGCCGGATTTTTACGTTTCCCATTCCAACTTATAATATCACTAAGGAATTTGACTGGAAAAATGAAAATATTAATATGTTGTGGCAAGTGGCCGCTAAATACGGCATTCCTTATTTTGCCAATTTTGTGAATTCGGATATGTCACCGGATGATGCGCGTTCCATGTGCTGCCGCCTGCGCCTGGATGTGCGTATGCTTGAGAAACGCGGCGGGGGCCTTTTTGGGGCGCATCCCCTAACCGGATCAACCGGCGTGGTTACCATTAATATGCCGCGATTGGGATATTTATCGCAAAGCAAGGAAGAGTTCATGGCAAGATTAGAGCGCCTGATGGAACTTGCCAAAGAGAGTTTGGAGATTAAGCGCAAGGCCTTGGAGAGATTTACCGAAGGCAACCTTTATCCTTATTCCAAATTTTATTTGCGGGATATTAAAGAGCGTTTTGGCAATTACTGGGAAAATCATTTCTCCACTATCGGTTTGGTTGGCATGAATGAGGCGTGTTTAAATTTATTGGGAAAAACAATTGCAGATCCGGAAGGCCATGAATTTGCCGCCGCCGTTCTGGATTTTATGAGAGAAAAGCTTTTATCTTTCCAGCAGGAAACCGGGCATAATTACAATCTGGAAGCGACGCCAGCCGAAGGAACTGCCTACCGCCTGGCGCGTATAGATAAAGAAACTAATCCGGAAATAATTTGCGCCAATGAAATTAAATGGAGAGACGGGGCTAAGCCCTTTTATACTAATTCCACGAATTTGCCCGTGAATTATACGGATGATATTTTTGAGGCGTTTGATCTGCAGGATTCGTTGCAAATAAAATATACCGGTGGAACAGTGCTGCACGGATTTTTAGGCGAGCGCATGCCCTCGGGCGAGGCGGTCAAGCATTTGGTGCGAAAAGTTGTGGAAAATTACCGCTTGCCGTATTTTACCATAACCCCCACTTTCAGTATTTGTCCGGCGCACGGATATTTGGCCGGAGAACACGAATATTGTCCGCGTTGCGATGAGGAAATTGGATATATTCCTTTTGAAACATCGGCGGATATAAAAAAGGTCGAAGTTTCTGTTCAGTCGTCATCCTGAACGGAGTGAAGGATCTCCGATATCACGGTTGAAGCGACGGGATTCTTCGTATGCGTTTCAGAATGACGATGTATGCATTTATAATGGAGCAAAAAAAACGTCAAAAATGCGAAGTGTATTCGCGAGTTGTGGGCTATTATAGGCCGGTGGAGCAGTGGAACGAAGGAAAACAAGC
This sequence comes from Parcubacteria group bacterium GW2011_GWA2_45_30, assembly GCA_001001625.1. Lineage (GTDB taxonomy): Bacteria > Patescibacteriota > Minisyncoccia > Sungbacterales > HO2-52-23 > LCKU01. The sequence goes on from LCKU01000005.1 coordinate 15,724, forward strand.
TGAATTTACGGAGCGCAAAGAATATAACGCCGAACGCGTTTATGTCCGGCATCCGCTGAAAAAAGAAACGGTATGACATTCGGCGGCTGGCAGAAAATAAGTTTGCTCGATTTTCCTGGAAAAATTTCCACGGTTTTGTTTACCAACGGCTGCGTATTCCGTTGCAGTTTTTGCTATAATCCCGGACTGGTGGAGCCGCCTTTCGCAACTACTATAAAGGAAGATGTGGTTTTAAAATATTTAGCGGATCGTACCAATATTTTAGAAGGCGTGGCTATAACCGGCGGCGAGCCGGCTATTCATTCCGATCTACCCGAATTTTTAAGAAAAGTTAAATCACTTGGATATCCGGTAAAACTTGATACTTGCGGATACTTGCCGCACGCTTTGGAGCGCCTGATCGGAGAAAAATTGATTGATTATGTTGCTATGGATATTAAAGCGCCGCTTGCGCAATATGCTGCTGTTACCCGAGTTCCGGTTAACACAGATTTTATTCTAAAAAGCATTAGTATGATTATGTCCTCCGGGATTCCGTATGAATTTAGATCAACTTTGGTGGATGGAGTTCATAGTGCCGAAAATATAGTTGATATGGCGCGTCTTATTTCCGGCGCTGATGCTTATTATCTTCAGCCGTTTCAAACTTCCACCGCGCTTCTTAATCCGGATTTTTTGTCCAAGCGCGCTCCGACGCGAGATAAATTAGAAGTTACAGCAGCGCGTTGCCGAAAATATGTGAAGCGTTGCGAGATCCGCGGATAATACTGGTAGAAGTAATCATGACTGCGGAGTAAATCTTAGACAAGATTTCATTGAGAATTAAATCTCTAATGGGGTGGATAACTTTTTTGGCAAAGTTAAAGAATTTGATAAAATTAAATCATGCTTTTAAAAATATTCACAGAAAAAATGCAGGTTGTTGGGTTGATTGCGCTACTAATTTTGGCCGGACTGGTTGTCTGGAGATACCCGATGTTGCAGACCGCGAGCATTATTTCTCCCATGGGCGGCGAAACATTTCTGGTTGATCAGACGGTGGAAATACGCTGGACTCCGGGCAATCCGGGTATCCGGATGATTGAACTTGTTCCTCAATCCGGCTCTGTCATAACTATTTACCAGACAGCTGTATTTGCCTACCCGGTTCCGGATACGAGCGGATCCTTCAGCTTTGTGCCGTCCGCGCGCGGGGTGCCCCCGGGTCAGTATCACATCCGGGTTTATAACGCCAATTCAAGCGATTATTCGGTAACTACTAATCCGATTCGTATTGCCTTGCCGCAATCTCCCATGGTTCCGGTAGTTGTGCAAAGCCCTAATGGAGGAGAAATATATACTTTGGGTGGCCCGATTAAAATTTCCTGGAGCGGCGGAAAAAATAAGGTGTGGGTTGGAATTGCCAAGGCAGAATATTTTGTGGGAGGGACTTATCCTCTGATGGCATTTATTACTAAAGACGCAGTGCCCAATAGTTTTTTGGTGTGGGATGGAAAACTTTGTGTGCTCCCGACTGACTGTCGGCCGGTAACTTATTGGCAACCGGATGGATCTATTAAAGTTGTGGTTGTTTCCGAAAACGTGGATGGAGATTATTGCACCCAGTCCCCGGATCGGCCATGCAATCTTGATGCCAGTAATGCTGCATTTACGGTTAAGGCCGCAGTTGTTGTGACACCCACTCCCGTAAGTTCAGGACAAGTTAAGCCATCTCCCACCGTTATACCGTTAAAACCCGTCATCACTCCTCCGCCTGCGTTAAAGTCCAAACCGCCTCCAGCGCCCACGTCTTCGCCAGTGCCTTCACCCGTGTCATCACCCGTACCGTCAACCGTAAGAGATATTCCGTCGCTAAGCGATGAACAAAGAACTCCGATTGAGGTAAAACCCATAGAGAGAAGGAGTTTTTTTGGAAGATTCTGGGAAGAAGTAAAGGGGATGATTAGTTCGCTTTTCGGTTTTTAGTTTCTCAATTACAGGTATATTTAAACAAATAAGCGGATTTTTGCTCGGCGCATCCCTGAAAATTTGCAAAAAAATCTTCTTTTTCCGGGGAGGAGAGAAAAATATAAAGCGGCCGCGGGAAGCTTTTAAGGAATTCTATTTTTTCTTCTTGCGATCCGGCCAAGAATAAAACCCATTCCTGGGTTGTATGCGCATCATACAGCATTCCCGGAGCAAAGACCCGGTTTTGACTCCAGCCTTGAATCCACGGGGCCAGAGGCGTTGAGGTAAGAATGGCGGCATTTTTCGGAATACTGGCCAATATATTTTCAAACTCTTCGATCTCCGACGCCGATACCAGCGGCTGGAGATTTTTAATCCGGCCGTAGGTATTTATCAGGAGCCACGCGGAAAGGATAAAAATAAAAAAGACGGATAATAGTTGGATTACAGCCCCGCGGCGGTTTTTTATATTGTCAATTATTTTTTTAAATCCGAGTGCGGCCGCTATAATAACCATTACATCAATAAATATAAAAATGCGTTCATAAAATGGCAAGGAAAACAAGGGAAACGCTATTGTAACAACCGAAAATGCGGCTATAACCGAAAAAGGTTTTTTAAGAATAAATTCTTTTACTCCGAAAATAGCCAGAATTAAAAGAGGAAATGAGAGTATAAGATATTCTTTACGTCCCATAAATACCGCAACCGGAGAATTTAGATACTCTTGGAGAAAAAAAGAATGAAGATAAAGAAACGTCAAAAAAGTTCCGGCAAATGTTTGTAGGGCTAAATTTCTTTTCTCGCGATTTAGCGCGGCAAATACTATAAGTGTCAGGAGAAAAATAATGCTTGTGGTGTGATGGCTGAATGCGATTAAAATTCCAAGCGGCAGGGTAAAGCGCGACCCCTTTTCAAGCAATAAAAATGCGGCCAGCATCAAAGGGAGCGCCAAAGCGTTTTTGAATAGCATGAACCAATAAGCGGTATATTGAACCGGGGAAAATATAAAGAGAATGGCGGCCATGGTTCCCGCGGCGCGGCCCCAAAAATATGTGGTGAGAAAAAAGAGCGCCACCGGCTGCATGATAAAAAGGAAAATATAGCTTGCGTAAAGCGCAATATCCGGTGAAAGACCGGATAGGCGAATTAGGTCAAGAAAAATTCGCGGTCCAAGCGCGTCTTTCCCGAGTCCGGGCACCGGCGCGTTCGGAAACGACTCAAACGTCTGCGCAACATAGCGCCGGTAAAACCCGGTGTCATATCCCAAAGGATGCGGGCTAAAAGCCAAAAATGGGACAAGATGAATCGCCAAGGATAATACCGTCAGAATAATTATGATATTTCGGGTGTTTAGCATTTTTCTATTATAACAAGATATGTGGTAATTCGTTGAATGTGGATAGACGGATTTGGTTCACCCTGCGTTTGCGCCTATACTATATAGTAGTGGAAGAGTCATTCTCTAAAAAAACGCTTTATATCGGAATTACCGCGGCCCTCATTTTGATTGGAGGGATTATTTGGTATTGGCCGCAAAAGAGGACGCCGGAACCGGTTGAACCGGCGGGCGCGGTTGGAGCGGCCGAGACGTTGAGCGAATCGGTTCCGGAAATAAAAACCAATCCGGGGGAAAAAGTTCCGGAAATAAATCCGCTGGATCGGGCTAATCCGTTTAAATACAAAAATCCGTTAAGATAATCCCGTTAGAAGCCGCGATCGCATATCAGGATTCAAATATTGTTAAATATTTCGAGCTTAATATAAATGATAACAAAGCAGATTGTATCAGTTGATCGCGATCCCGGTACCACAAATCCTATCGGATTTGGCTACGGGACAAGCATTGCCTATACTAAGATTATTTTAACCGTGTCTCGCCCCGTAGTCACCGAGCGTGCGAGGGCTGCCAACGATTCTTCCATAATTCTTAAAAAACCTCCGGGTTCGGAGCGATTTATTTTAACCATTAACGATCCTGATGGAATTCAGGAGTTTTCGCTTTCTCCGGCCGCGCAATTCCGTTACGGCGGAATGTTGAGCGGCTGCAGCAGTTCTTTTTCGATCAAGGATGTATCTTTCGTTGATCCGGTTGATTTTACGCCCAAGATGCTTGCCTATGTTATTGATTGCCAAAATAATACCCTGGAGCTTGAAATTTTTCCTCCGGTTAAAGGGACAGCTAAAAGTGTCGCGGTAAAAAAAGAAGTTCCTCCGCCGCTTGTGGTGAGCGCAGTCGAACCATCTCTATCTACGCCGTCTCCGAGAGAAGAAAAAAAAGATAGGTCTATGTCGGCCGAAGATATCCGGTATCCGGTGCCCGAGCTGGGAAATTGCCAAAGCGAGGCCGAATGCCGTTCGTATTGCGATAACGTCAATCACGCCAAGGAGTGTTTGGCATTTGCTAAAAAATATAATCTGATTTCAGAGGGAGAAGCCAAAGACGCGGCTGATAAATTTTTGAACATCAAAAATGGCCCCGGCGGCTGTAGTTCCTGGTCTGCTTGCGAAAATTATTGCAATTCAATAGATCATCTGGATGAATGTATCACTTTTGCCGAGGAAACCGGTTATTATTCTGGCGACAAATTGGCCGAGGCCAGAAAATTTCAAGGCTTGATAAAATCCGGTGAGAAATTTCCCGGCGGATGTCGCGATCGGAACTCCTGCGAAATTTATTGCGGCGATCCCAATCACATGGAAGAATGTCTGGATTTTGCCGAAAAGAGCGGTTTTATGCCTAAAGAGGAGATTGCTGAAGCCAGGAAATTCATGGTTTTAATGCGTAAGGGTGAGAGTCCGGGCGGTTGTACCTCCAAAGAACAATGCGAAAAGTATTGCTCTGAAGAAAATCATATGGATGAATGCCTTGATTTCGGCCTGAAGGCGGGCGTTATGACTGCCCAGGAGGCAGAAATGGCCCGAAAAGTGGGAGGAAAAGGTCCGGGCGGATGCCGCAGTAAAACGCAATGCGATGCGTATTGTGAAGAACATTCCGAGGAATGCTTTAATTTTGCCAAGGAACATGGATTGATGAGCGAAAAAGATCTTGAGCGAATGAGCAAGGGAATGGAGAAGTTTCGCGCTAATCTTGATAAAATGCCTCCGGAAGCCGTCCAATGCCTTGAGGACGCGGTGGGAGAGGAAAATTTTGAAAAAATTAAAAATGGCCAGCCGATTTTTGACCGGAGCATGGAGGAAAAAATGAAATCCTGTTTTGGCCGGATGAGTGCCGATCTTAGCCAAAAATTAGATAAGCTCCCGCCCCAAGCCGCGCAATGCCTTAAAGATGTGGTGGGGGAAGAAGGATTGCAAAAACTACAAAGCGGAGAATTCGGCGAGAATCTGAATTTTGAATCCCTGGAAGGATGTTTTAAGGCATTACAGCAATCGTTGGGCGGAGGCGGTGGTTCGACTACGCTCACCACAGGCGATGGCATGAGTACGGGCGGTGGATTTGAAGGACCCGGCGGCTGCAAAACCATGGAAGAATGCCAAGTATATTGTCAGACCCATCCTGCCGAATGTAGTGGAGGATCACTGCCGTTTCCGTCGCCACCTGCGACTCAACCACAGAATCAACAAATTCCACCGCCAAGCGCCCAAATTCTACCGGAGTATTGTTCGCATTTTACAGCCGTACCCAGTTGTTCCTACGTTGGTCCGGCGGGCTCGCAAAACTATAATTACTGCAAACAGTGTTTTCCGGATAAATAATTGGCTCGGTAGCCATTTCTTAGTCTGCGGACGCGATGTTTCCCTCGCCGCATTTTTTCACCATTTTTCGGCCAGGCCTACGTTAATTGAATTAAGGAAATGATTACCTCGCTTTAAGAGTTTTTATAATCCCTGCCAGAAGACCATGGGCTTGCCCATGGTTGAATGGCAGCCCGAAACGAAGCGGAGGGGATTATATAGACCCAGTAATTTTGCAAAGCAATCCTATAATAAGAGTAATTATTCGTTATTTTTTTATATTATTTATAGAATTTTGCGGATTTACCCGCAGTTCTGATTTTTTTAGTTCAAAGAAATTTTTTCCGTATCCGATGGTTCCTAAAGAGGTTTTAAGGCGCTTTCGGCGCGGTAAATTTCTACTATCAGGTATGTACAATATCAAACGATTAACGGGGTTTGCGTCCGCGATTTTTGCCGGCGTTTTTTTAATTTTAGCCGGCCCGGCCCAGGCCGCCGTCAATATTGTTGCTCCGCCGATTGACGCCATATTTGAAGATGAAACTGCCGGCGGCGGATCATATATACCTTTGATGAAATTTCAGTTAAACCAGTCCTCGGGTTCGGATACGCTCTCAAGCGTCCGGATCGCGATTTACTCAACTACCACGCCTAACAACCTAACCACCGGAGAAATTAACAAATTGTACCTTTTCAAAGAATCAGGCGCGCATTTTGAATTTCAGCCGGGTGAAGATACTCAAGTTAACACCGGTGTTAACGAGGTTACGGATCCGGCCACCAGCACCGCCATAACCATTACCGTGGATGCGGATAAAAGTACTGTAGGCACCTCTCCCACGGAATATTATATAGTAGGCCGCGCCACCTCGAGCTCCGCAACCGCGGCTGGTAGAATTACCAACGGACATGCGTTTTATGCCACAACTTCAGCTAATTGGCTTACAACCTCGGCCGTATCTTTGGGAAATGAATTTATCGGACAGCGCAAAATTACGCTTGTGCAGTCCGCCGCTCTAAAAATTAGCGAAGTGCGTTTGGGCACTACCGGCAACGCCGGGGATGAATTTATTGAACTTTTTAACACATCCGAATTTGCGGTTGATTTGTCGCTTCTGCCCTTGAGTGTTTATATTTTTAATCCTGCCGGCGGCGCGGGATTAAAATCCCTGATTTACTTTAAAAAAATTATTCCGGCCGAAGGATTTTTCCTGATTGCCTCCGAAACCAATTATAGCGGAGCCACGCCTCCGGATGCGGTTTATACCACGCTTTCCGGAAATACTTTGATCTCCGATACCGGATTTTCTATTGCCACTTCAAGCGCCGTAGCCAATGCCACCAGTTCGGATATTGACCGGATCGCCTGGGGCGCCGAGCCCGCGGCCAATGCCGAGGGAACGGCGCTGGCTGATCTTGCGGCAGATAGAAGTTATGAACGCAAAGCAAGCACCACCTCGACTAATGCCACTATGGCTCCGGGCGGTATAGATGCCGGAAAAGGAAATGGCCATGATGCGGATGCCAACAGCACTGATTTCGTGGAACAAACCGGCGGAGGAGTTAATCCGCAAAATTCGTCAAGTCCGCATGAGTTTTCTTTCGGGGGCGGGGAGATTGATTCGGAAAAACCCTTTGTCGGCGGATCATATCCTGGTCCGAATCAGACCGGAGTTCCGGTGGATATGCCCTTTATCGGTTTTGGATTTAACAAGGTCGTGGCAACCGGCACTATTATTTCGGCCAGCGCAACCTCAACCGTAACTTTGACCGCGCAAGGATCAGGCACTAATCTTTGCACCAGCGTATCGTATAATCCTTTCCCGTCTAATTTTGAGCCGCCGGCCAAATGCAATCTCTCGGCCCAGTTACTTACCAGCACCACTTATACTTTTACGGTAGCAACTTCTATAGCGGATCTTTCCGGCAATGCGCTGGATCAAGATTCGTTTTTGCCCGGCAATCAGGCGCATCAATTCACCTTTAGTACCGGAGGCGCCGGACAGACCATTACCAATACCATACCGCCGGCAGTGGTTGGCACTAATCCATTTTCCGGAGGCATCAATATCCCGACCAATATCGCCAAGATCTCCGTAAAATTCAGTCAGTCAACCATGGATGTTTCAACCCTAAATTCCAGCACCATCACATTATCCGGCGCGACGCTCTCCAACTTTTCATTTGACGCCACCACCAGTCTGCTTTCTATAACCCCGAGTTCGTTATCCGCCAACATATCCTATACTTTAACGGTTAACACGGGCGTTAAAAACCAAAATGGAATTTTCCTGCCCGGACCGTATATTTCCACGTTTACCACCGGAAGCGGCGCGGATTACACCGCTCCGAATGTATCCGGAGTAATGCCGACTCCCGGCACCACGCTTCCTTTAAATGCGGTTGATTTTGTTTTTTTCACTGATGACCATCTTGATCCGTCCACCGCCACATCCACTGCCGTAACCTTGTCTTTCGGCGGGTCCAATCTTCCCGGCGCGGTGAGTTATGATTCGGTGGCCAAAGAAGGACATTTTACCGCAACCAATCCTTTGCCGGCCGGCGCGGTAAACAATCTTGTCTTGACACTGGTTGGCGGGGCGTTAAAAAATATTACCGGCTCAACAACCGCGGCAATTGTGCGTGCTTGGTCAACCGAAGGGTCAAATTCGGACGCCATAGGGCCGACTGTGCTTTTTGCCAATTCCGATCCGTTTGGTTTGGCCGTAACATTCAACGAAGCGGTGAAAGAAACCGACGCGGAAGCATTGGCAAACTATAGTTTGACTGTTGGTGGGGCCTCTTTACCGTTAAGCAGTTTTGCCGGACATACGATTTCCTATGATGTCTCCCGCCGCACTTCAAAAATTTCTGGCGTATTTTTGTCTCCGGGCGCAGTATTTAATATCAGCGCATCCAACATCCGCGATATTTCGGGAAACGCCATGTCCGGATCATCCGCCGCCACCAGTACCGTTATGACCGGCGCGGCCTCCGGAGGATTTTTGGGGCCGGGCGAATCAACCGGAAATTACGGACCGGATATCAAAGATTTTTCCGCATCCGGCATCGGCTTTATGCCCGGAGTGCGGGTTATGCCGATGAACGCCTTTATTTCAGCCAGCACAACCTATGGCTTTGAACTTCCCTTATCCAAACAAATTTCAGCTAACGGTACGATTGTAATCACTTTCCCTTCCAGTTCAGATTTCGGGGTGTGTTGTGTTGCCACCAGTTCCGCATCCAACCCTTTTATTTCCGAACAGAACAAAGATATAAACGGACCGGGGACCGGGCTTGTCGGCATAAAGTCCATTACCAAAGATACAACCGCCAAAACCATTACTTTAACCCTGGATACGGCCACGCGCTCGGAATTGGGAGATACGCATGACTTTTTGCGTCTGGCCTTAAATGACATTAAAAATCCCTCGGTTCCCAAGGGCATAGACAGTTCCGGATACGCTTTGGATATAAAAACCAAAAGTTCAGCCGGAGCTTTGCTTGAAACATTCACCTCCAATCCGATTTTTGTCTCCGGCGGCGCAGCGGGAGGATCTGCCACCACTACGATTCAAGGAAGAATTTCGGGAAATGGCGATAATTTAGCCGGGGTCTCGGTGCGCATAATGTCTCCGCAAATCGGGATGCTGGAGTCAACCACGGATGCCAATGGCGATTATCAGTTCCTGAATGTGTCGGTCAATGATCAGATTTCAAGTTTTGGCGGAGCTGGCGCGGAATATTTCTTTTTCACCGATCCTTTTGTGGATCCGACGAGCACCACCACCGACTTTTTTGGCGAACCCCAGCCGATTCCCATACGCGCAACCTCAACTAGTATTGTTACCCAGAATTTGACGCTTACGCCGACAACGCAGGCCGTGAACTTTACCGTAAAAATTACCGGCGATAATTCAACCAATGCGATTTTCAAAGTTGGGGAGGCGGTGGATGTTTTTGCCGGAGGGCCGTCCAAATTCGTGGTAAAAACCATAGGGACCAGCGCCACGGATTATAGCGCCACCACTCTGACCGTTATGCCCATTTCCAAGACCAATGGAATTTGGGGTATTGGAATTGGTCCGGCTATGCCCAAGGGCATGGGTAGCATGAATTTCGGGCCTCCGCCCTCGCCCCTTTGGGTTGTGCCCAAGCCCGTGGAAGTTGAAGTTACCGGATGTCCGGACGCGTGCACTTCTACCATTAACGGAAGCACGGCAACATCTTATACGTTTACGGTATCAGTCGCTAACCGTTCAATCACCGGAATTTTAAAAGACGGATCAGGCAATGTGATCTCCGGAGCCGAGGTGTTTGCCTTTTCTCCGGCAGCCGGCATTGGCAATCACATTCAGACCGCGCCCAGCGGCGTATTTACGGTTTTGGTTACCGACGGCTCGTTTAATGTGGGCGCTTTTATCCCGGGAATTGGAAGTTCATCCGAAATCCCGGTGACGGTGAGCGCCTCCGGAGTGTTTGTGAACGGTTCCACCACCGCCTCCACCGGCGCTACGGGCGCTAATCCCTTCATTTTGACTATCAAGAAACCAAGTTTTACTATTACGGGCCGGGTGAGTGATGGATCCAGCGCGGTTTCCAATGCGCCGGTGTTTTCGTATCGTACTGATGGTCCGGGACATGCGGATGCGGTTTCCGATTCTTCCGGAAACTATACGCTGTATGTGGACAACGGCACCTGGAAAGTGAATGCGTTTGTGCCGGGATTTGGTCCGGCCGGCGAGCAGACCGCGACTATCAGCGGATCTTCCAAGTCCGGAGTTAATTTCTCGCCTTCAACCTCAGTTACTTTCCGCACCCTGACCGGAATCGTGTTTGAATCCGCGAATGCCGAGATTGCGACCTCCACCGAAGGCGTTTCCGGAGTTGTGGTTCGGGTATCCGGCGCCAATGGCACGAATGAGGCCTTGACCGGATCAGACGGCACCTTTACGATTCGCGTTCCGTCCGGCGCCTATAATATTGTGGATATTTTCAAACCCGGTTATGGCCGAATTCCTCCGTTAAATCACGCGCTTACTGCCATCGGCACAATTGACGCATCCAGCGGTAATGTTTATCAGCCGATCCGCATAAATTCGCGCAGCACGATAACTATAACGGTAAAGGACTCAAGCGATGCCGCACTTACGGTTTCCAAGGCCTATATTGATTTATTTGACGCCAATAAAAACTTCGGGAATCATGCGGTAATTACCAATGGCACCACCACCACGATTCAGATTTCGCAGGGAGCGTCCTCAACCGTACGCGCTTTTGTGGAAGGAGTTCCTCAAGCCAATGTTTCAGTGGCATCGGATGCCGGCGCGGGAACTTTGGTCCTGTCCGGAGTTTTGGAAGTAAACGCCGCAACCGAAGCCATAAAAATTGTAGTGAATACTAATACCGCGGCTTTACATTCGGTTTCCGGAACGGTTTATGCCGGATCAGTTGCCGCGGGCAATGAATTAGCGGATGCCTGGGTGCAGTTTGTGGATTCTTCCAATAATGTGCATTTCGGAACCCAAGCAACTTCCAGCGGCATATATTCTTTGCGGGTGGCAAGCAGTACTTATCAGGTTGCGGCCATGAAACCCGGATATATCAGCACTCCTGTATC
>LCKU01000006.1 GCA_001001625.1 Parcubacteria group bacterium GW2011_GWA2_45_30
TAACGTCGTCTATAAAAGTGCACTTTATATTTTATATCCATTGACTATTGTTTTGGTATGAGTTATTGAATAGATAACGCTCTTTTAATTCTTGGGAGAATTTTGTGGGTATCCATGGTATTTTTATTGGAGTAATTCTTTTGCTAATTCCTATAAATTCGGCCCGGGCGGCTCAGTCGCCGATTCCGCCGGAGCTTCATGTGTCGCTTGAGATGCGCGAGCGGATGAATGAACTTGCGGCTCAATACGGCTTTCACCGGCTTGAAACCATTCAGAAATTGGATCAACTGCTCTGCGTAGGCGCGATTATACGGGTTGAGGCGCCGCGAGAAATACCGTCATATTATCTTGATTTTAGGAGTAAAGGGGTTCAGCGTTATCCGTACCTGCGGCCATTTGCCAAAAAGATGATGGGAGAGATTGCTGAGGATTTTTTTGCGGAACACAATCTTCCGCCCGTGATTTCTTCTCTGGCGCGTACGGTCCCGTATCAGATATTTCTTGAATTGAAAGAGGTTTCCGACGCGAAAGAATCGAATCCAAGGTTACGTTCGGCGCATCCGGATGCCAACGCTTTTGATATTTCAAAGTCCCTTGAACATCGGCTGATGAATGAAAAAGAATTGAATACGTTGCGGCGCATCCTTGCATATCGGGAACGCGAAGGAGTAATTGATGCGATTGAGGAAAGAGGTTCATTTCACATAACGGTTTCCCCGGAGTATGCGAAATTTCTCTACGGCAATTTTTTAACCGATGATGAACTGATTGAAGCGCAGAAAGAGGAATGCCAGTTTGTTGCGGTATTGGCAGAAAAAAATGAGTATCCGGTAAAAAAGCCGGCCAAGAAAAAATCCCCGAAGCAAAAGCGCTAAGGGGAATTTTGTTGGGTTTCGGGCGAGGAAATTTCCTCGGTATCCTGCCTACTTTTTTTTAAAGCATTGAAATAAGCGAGTACCGCCTTTACATAAATATAGTCATGATTATAGGCCCAAACTGCGTTTTTACGGTCTTTTTCTTTATCCGACCAGCCATGTTCTCGCAAATAATTAGCGGCGCTAGCAATGGCATCAGCCGGATCAAACAGATCAATTACGCCGTCCGTATTACCATCCACTGCAAAATGCCAATATGAGTACGGCATAAATTGCGGTAATCCGAACGCACCCCAGCTTGATCCCTTTAAGGCAAAGGGGTCTTCTTCTCCGATGCGAGTTATGCGTAAAAAATATTCGATTTGGATCAGTGCCTCTTTTCGACGGCGTGCCTCAAGTATATATCTTGTATAAAGTGTGTTGAACACGGAGCGCGTACCGGTATATCCTCCAAAGTTTGTTTCAATTCGCAAAATTGCAGCAACTACCTCCACCTCCACGCCGTACTTTTCGTACGCCGCGTCGAATTCTTCGCGGTGTGTTTCAATATATTTTTTTCCGCGATCAAGTGATGTTCGGGTAAGAATGCCGCAGTCAGGATCAAAATAGCCGCGATGATCTCTTTCGGTGTCGTCGGCAAGTGTGCATTTGGGGTAATAGGGTAGAAAAATGTTTCGATCAAGTTGTAGCCGCTCGTCAGAAAAAAAATTTTGCAGTTCGTCCTGGGGGAAAGTTCGCGACAGTTTCTGGATGAGCAGTTTTTTGAGTTCCGCTTCGGAAGAAAGAGGTTTGGCATGTTTCCGGGGAGTGGATTTTTTCTTTATCGCAGGTTTTTGGGGCGAAACGGTTTTTTGCACCGCGGATTTTTGCGTCGGTGATTTCTTCGAATGAGCGTTGGCCTCTTGTGGAAAAATAAATACATATACGGCGAATAAGACAGCTGCCAGATAAAGCAAGCCGCGTTTTTTCATAAAAATCGCTATTCATATTGGAAAGATACCGCATGTATCGTAACAAAGGAAATCCGAATTTGCAATAAAACCCCGTCATTAAAAAAGTCCGATTGCTCGGACTCGGGTTAAAAATCATCCCCTTCGGTTAAATTTGGCGTATCGGCAATGGGTTGTTCTGACGGGGGCGGCGGTTTTTGCTCATATTTAAATGGTTTGAAAGGATCCGTGCTCTCTGGAAAAAATTCTTTGGGCTGGCTCTCATAGAGCACTTTCATAATATCAATCCAGATGGGGAGCGCGGTACTGCCTCCGCTGATTTGTCCGACCGCTTGTCCTTCCAAATGACTGGGCATCAGCGGAAGGCGCTTTTCTCTGCCGATCCAGACCACGCCGCAGTATGAAGGTGTGCATCCGACAAACCATACGTCGGTTGTCCGCGAAACCTCCTGGTCGTCAATAAGAAAAACAGAATTAGCGGTACCGGTTTTTCCTATGACCTGAAAATCAAGTTGGCGTTCGGCTTCGGGAAGAAGCCAGCTTGCGCGTCTTCCGGTCGCTCGGGGCAATTCAATGGTCCCGCGAAGGCCGCGGATAAGCTGAAGCTGTTTTTTTTCGTCCGTTAGCACGTTTCGCGGCTCGTTTTTTGGATCATTCTGCGGAGGATTACGAATTATATTTCCTTCGGCGTCTTCAACCAGCTCAATGGTATACGGGTCAACCAGCCCCCCTAAAAATCCAAGCCAAGCCCGCAGTAGATCTAACGGTGATACATCAACCGATCCGATGATTGCGGTAAGACCTGGATCAACGGTGTTCTCGGGTATTTCCAGCTCTTGCGCAAGTTCGGGCCGGATTAGCATTCCTTTTCTGCGCCCCTCTTCCAAGTTCATAGTTTTCAAACGGATCTTAAATTGTACGAGCGTGCGGATGAAATCTTCTTTGGTAATGATTTGCGGCGCCTGGGAATTTTTTACTCCGAGCACCATACTCATCATGGCGGTATTATGGGACTTAGATAATGCCTCCATCGGGGTGATCGGACCAAGATAGCGCGCTTCATTTGACGGGAAATTCCAGATCCGTTTCCATTTTCCGTCGCCCATGGGAATGGCCAGCGCGGATGGTCCGTCTTTGGCTCCCCGCGAATCATCAAGCTTGCAGGGACCATCTCCTTCGTCGTCACAGCGAAGACGCAGGCCTTTTTCCAGCGCCGCCAGTATGGCAAATGGTTTGGCCGTAGATCCCAAGGGACGCTGAATTTGATCAATGCGGTATTGGCTTTCTTCAAACGAAGGTATTTGCGCAAATACTTTGATCGCGCCATTTAGTCCTGCGAGAATTGCAATGCCGCGCAGATCCGTTGCTTCGTGATTGATTTCAAAGATTTTGGCGAATGCGCGCTCCAGTGAAGCGTTGGCGACTTTTTGCAATTTACGGCTGAGCGTCGTATGAACTTTAAGTCCGCGGTCCACCAGTTGCCCGTCGCTTATTATTTCAAGCCGGGTAAGTTCCGTAAAATGTTTAGCCGGGTTTCTGGGATCATCCGATCGTTTCTCGGGGAGAGGATATTCGTCCCCCTGCGCTTTTTCCTCTTCGGAGATAAGTTTTTCGTCTACGAATTGTTGAAGCACTCGACTGCGCAGACGTTTGGCTTCAATGGGGTTGAGAAATGGCGATGCGCCGGGCTTGCGCAAGAGTCCTACGGCCAAGGCATACTCGGCCGTATTAAGTTCCGGCGGCTGTTTGTTGAAATAATACCAGCTGCAGATCGAAACCCCGTAAAGGCCGTGAGCGCAGTGCGAGGTGTTTAAATAAATTTCCAGAATGCGCTCGCGGGTCATGTGGTAGGGCAGAAGTGCTGCAATATATGTTTGGCGTATTTTTCGTTCCCATTTTACGAATTCGGAGTCAGATTTGCGCTGCTCACGCATTTTTTCTTCGAGAAATACGTTTCGGGCCGTTTGTTCCCAAATCCCGGATGCGCCTTCTTTGGAATCCAGGGCTTTAGCATTTCGGTATGCGGCCCGGATAATTCCAATGACATCAAAAGCGTTTTTCTTGCGCCACCATTTCCAAAAATTGTGGTCCTCGGCCGCAGTGGCGTATTCAGTAAATTTCCCCATGTCTTTGAGCGGGATCACTTTGCGGCAATAACTGCAGTAAGCTCGTAATACCTCGCCCTCTTCATCGTAGATGAAACTTGCCTGTCTCGGATCATCCAGTTTAGAGAAATCCGGGAAAGAAAATGTTCCTCTAAAGTAGAGAACGATTAAAAGTCCTACCGTGGCAACTGTGCCGATAGCAACGAGTCCAAGAAATAAATACAGTGCGGGTTTTAGAAACCATTTCCAGAAGAAATGACGGATTCCTCTTCCCCATTTTTTAAGCTGTTCCACTTAAATCCACTCCTTTTTTAAAGTATGCTATGTAAATGTTCTATCCGTAATTTATCCCTTTTTCGTGTAAAGTCAAATTCCTGCATTTTGTCCTTTGTGCAATTATGTTACGTTGTATATATAAATATGCTGACTTTTTTGAAGGGATTCGGGGTAGCGTTTTTAGCCGGAGGATTGCTTCTGGGCGGTGTTTTATTTTACTCCAAATTTTTAGGCGAGGACGCGGATCCGGCTGCGAAAATGGCGGATATTTTTCAGGCGGCAACGGAGCGTAAAAAAACTCCGGAAGAATTGCATAACGATGCGTTGAAAAAATCTAAAAATATAAAAGGGCTTTATATGACTGCGGATGTTGCCTGGGATAAGGGCGGGGGCGCGACACGGCTGCGGAATAATCTGGTTCGTTTGGCGGAGGAGACCGAAATCAACGGTTTGGTAATTGATGTGAAAGAGGCCTGCGGAGAGGATTATGATGCGGGGCGCGTGAAAGAATTTTTAAAAGAATTGCGTGAAAAAGATATTTGGGCGATTGCGCGAATCGTGGTTATGAGCGATGCCTCCCGTATTTATATAAATCCGGAGTGGTACTTGACGCGTAAGAACAAAATTTCAACCGGCATATCGTGTTATAACAAACGGCATTTGCAGTTAAAGCCGGCTGATGCCAAAAAACTGCTAGCGGTTTTTTGGCAAGATAAGGCTGGCCGTTACTGGGTTGATCCGGCTAGTCCGGGCGGCCGCGAATATATTTTGGAATTTTCCAAGAAAATGATTGACTTGGGATTTGACGAATTGCAGTACGATTATATCCGATTCCCATCAGACGGCGACGTTAAAAACGCTATTTTTCCCGTTTGGGATCGAAAAACTCCGATGTGCGCGGTAATGCGCGATTATTTCCGGTTTTTAAGCACCGGCCTTCGCGAATATAAGCCGGATATTATTCTATCTGCAGATTTTTTCGGTTATGCCTCAATCGGGCTTGACACCGGAATTGGCCAATGCCTTGAGGCGCTGGAAGATAATTTTGATTACGTGTCTTTCATGGTATATCCCTCGCATTATTACAGCGGATTTAAAATGCCAGCGGATCCATATCGCAAACTTCCGGTTTTAAATTATACCGTGGCGCAATCGCGGGCTAACCCGCAGGATATTGTGGGGCGCTCCATGCAATTTGCCCGGGATTTTTTTGACGGTAAAATTTCAACTAGCACTTATCCGTTTTCATATATTGTCGCTTGTTTAACACCGAGTGTCGCACAAAATTGTGCGACACTCGGTGTTGAAACTAAAACACGCTTGCGTCCCTGGCTGGAAGATTTTTTCCATGAAGAGGATTGCGTGGCCCAGCGGCCGTGTAACGCCGCTAAAGTCCGTTTGCAAATTGACGCCGCCGAGAATTCCGATAATCACGGCTGGATGCTGTGGAACGCGGCAAATGTATATACGGAGAGTGCGCTGAAAAAGGAATAAAAAACCGCCTATTTAAATATAGGCGGTTGCTCAAATAATCTTTATAGTGAGGATATTTCTTCCGGCGA
Organism: Parcubacteria group bacterium GW2011_GWA2_45_30; assembly: GCA_001001625.1. GTDB lineage: Bacteria > Patescibacteriota > Minisyncoccia > Sungbacterales > HO2-52-23 > LCKU01. The sequence continues at coordinate 5,769 of LCKU01000006.1, forward strand.
AAATGAAAACTCGCTTCCTGATCTGATCTCTCCTTTGATTATTTTCTCGGCGATTAACTTCTCCACTTTGTCCTGTATAAATCTTTGCATGGGGCGGGCGCCGAATACCGGATCATATCCGCCGCGGGCCACCGCCTCCACCAGCGGTTCGGTTACTTCAAGTTTAATATTTTTGGATTTTTCAAGCCGCGCTGTTAATTTCTGAAGTGACAGGCGTGCGATTTGGATAAGGATTTCCGGTTTCAAAGGATGGAAAACCACGACCGCATCAAAGCGGTTCAAAAGCTCCGGGCTGTAAATTCCTTCATTTTGGATATAGGAGAAAAGGTCGTTTCGCAGGGACGCGGGATCCGCGCCTTTTTGCACCATTTCCCAGATAAGTTTGGCTCCGGCGTTGGATGTGGCAATGATAATGGTATTTCGCATGTTAATTTTCCGTCCCAAATGGTCTGTAAAAAATCCTTCATCCAGAACCTGCAAAAATAAATTTTTCACTTTGGGGTTAGATTTTTCAAATTCATCCAAAAGCACCAGGGTATAGGGCGAAGAATGCATGCGGCTAGTGAGCAGTCCAGGCTCGTTTTTTTCAAATGACCCCACCAGTTTTTCAAATCCTTCCTCGGTTTGATACTCGGTCATGTCAAAGCGCGTCATGGCCTCTTCGTTGCCGAAATATGCCTCGGCCAAGGTCTTGGCGGTCTCGGTCTTGCCGACTCCCGTGGGACCCAAAAAAAGAAACGTGCCAATGGGGCGTTTGGGATTTTTAATTCCCGAGCGCGCGCGCCGGATGGCGTCGGCCACCGCGAGTACCGCCTCGTTTTGCCCGATTACGCGACGGGCCAAAAATTCTTCAAGTTGAAGAAGTTTTTCCTGTTCCTCCGGCATAATTTTGCCCAGCGGAATCTTGGTTTTTTGGGTGATAAATTCCAGCACTATTTCCGGCGCAACATACGCAAGTCCGCGCGAAATTGTTTCTTTCATAACTTCTTCCATCAAATCAATGGCGCGTTTGGGAAGCGCGCCCTGCACCAAATGTTCGGTGGCGCCTTCGGCGATTTTGGCAAGCGCGGGATAAGTGAATATCGCGCGTCCTCCATATGCATATTCAATGGTGGGAGTATGTTCTTGTAAAATTTCAAGCAATCTTTTATCATCCGGCTCGGTAATGTCAATCCGCGAAAAATATTTCATAAGTCCGGCGTTTTGCTCCAAAATCCTGCGGAAACTTAAAGAGTCGGCCAAGGCAAGTATATGGACATTGGAGCTTGAAAGATAGGGCGCTAAAATTTCCAGGGCGTTTACGCCGGTTTTGGAAAGAGAATCCGTAAATTCCGGAAATTCGTCAATCGCCAGAATTATGTTTCCGGCTCCCACCGCCTCATTCATTAAACGGATAAAAAGTTCTTCCACTTCGCCTTTGGTTTTTCCCGAAGCAATCAGGGCCGAACCCTGCAATTTGAAAACGCGTTTATGCTCAAGTTGCGGAAAAATTTGTCCCCAGGCGATCAGGCGTACCAGACCCAAGAGAGTTGTATATTTTCCGGCACCCGGCTCTCCAACGATAATAATGTTTGCTCCGGATTGTTTAAGCAGAGCCGATTCAATGAGCTCTATTTCGCGCTGGCGGCCGATAAGTTCCACTCCTTCCAGGCGTAGGGCTTCGTCCGTCAAGTCATAGGATAATTTTTGTAAAATGGGGGTTGAACCATACGCCCAGTCTTTGCCAAATCCCGGAATGCGCGCCAAATTTTCTCGAAGCCACCATCTGCGTTTGCGGTCCTGCTTCATGAATTCACACTCGAGCCATTCGGCGGCGCGACGTATGGTATCCGGCGGCAGATTCTTGGCATCCAGAAATTTTTTGGCCCCGCTCCCTCCCAAAAGCGCTGCCAACGTGTCCGTAAAAGTAATTTCTCCGGCGTTTTTGTTTTTCTCCGATGTTGCGAACGCGGCGGCAAAATCGTCCAGCGGCATGAATCCGGATTGCTTCCTGAGTGTTTGAAGAAATTCCGTATAATCCTGCGCGGTGATACCTAGACGTGTTAAAGCCGCGTTTCCTATTTTAGTCACGGCAACTGAAGAATATAGCGATTCGGTATCTCCATTTTGGGAAAATCCGGGCCCATTGAACCATAATTCTGAAGCATAAAGATTAAGACGTGATGCGGCATTAGGACTCGCTGGATCGCCATTTTTTTGGTTGGTTTGCGAATTGGCAAATCCTTCAAGCGCCGTAAGAAAAAGGAACGGCGCCAAGAAAATCAAAGACAGGCCGAGAAAAAAAGTATAGTCCGGCACCAGCGTCGGTAAATTTATTTTCAATGATACAAGTATCAGGCAGATTGCGGCAAGTGCGGCAAAAAAAATCGCTCCCGCGCCGCTGAGTGTTAAAAACTGCGCGCGCCTTAATGTTGGCAATATAGCATTTAATGCAAGCGCACCCGCGAATTTGTTTTTTGAGAAGTCGAATCCAGACATGGTCAAAATATAAAATATAGTCCTCCAAGAAATAAAAGGGGAATAAGAAGCGGAAGTATCATCCAGCTTATCAAGACGATTGAAAGCGCGGCCAGAATGAGTAATTCAAAAAGCGCACCGAGAATCAGCATGAAAAGCCGAAGTAAAAATCCCACCAGGCGCGAAACCGTGTTGGCCACAATTGTTTCGCCCAGCGCCTCAAAATCAGTCCAATTTTTGTAGCCCTCCTGAATCCGGTAAAACGGCGAAACAAGGGTCTGGGATAGAAGCGATACGGAAAAAACATTCCAGCCAAACCACAAAAAATCCCGTCCCAGATCCAGTATCTCGGTAAATGCTTGCCCATAGTGCCAGGCGATATATTCGCTTATGAGTATGGCGAACCCCATCAACTTCTATTATATATGCATACAGAAAATTTGGAAAATTAGGAAAAGAATGATATAGTGTTAATGATTTACGCTGAGGTAGCTTAGAGGCAGACCTGCATGCCATGGCTTGAGCCCCTTAAGTTCTGCTTGCCCCTCACTTTTGCCACCTTAGCTCAGCTGGCAGAGCAGCACTTTCGTAAAGTGAAGGTCCCCGGTTCGAATCCGGGAGGTGGCTTTAAAGGTGAGGGGTGAAGTAGAACAGTGGTTTCGTAAACCACAAACGTCAGTTTGATTCTGACAGGGGGCTTTGGCGATGGCAGGCGGGGATTACTTTCGATAGCCGGCAGAAATAAAAAATCCCCGTTAACGGGGATGGCATACTTATTTTTTAATGAAACGTTTCCTACGATAACCAGCCGTTTTACAATATACATCCACTACTTTATCCAGAAGCTGAATAGCTTCGCGGTAGATTTTTTTTAACGGGATTTTTTGGGCATATTTGGAATCTTTTCTCCAACAACTCACGTATTTTTTTATCAAATTTATGTCTATATGCATCAAGCGGCATTCTTTGCATACAAAATACGACAGGCCTTGGGTTTGATTCGAAAATTTTCGGTCGGTGACCGTTACCCAAACCTCGGCTTTCTTCCCGCATTCTGGGCAAAATAGATCATATTGCATGGAGCCCTTTTTAATGAACCGACAACATTGATCTTATTTTAGTTCGCAACCGCGTTAAAATGCAAATTCAAATTAAAAAATGGAATTTTGGGGCGTAAATTTAGCAACAGTGCTTATGGCTACCGGTGTTTATGCAATAGCGGCGGTTTTGGGCGCGCTTGTTTTGCCCCTGTTTTTTGCGCCGAAACGGTTATTGCGTTTTATTTCTGGAATTACGGAAAATGAATTAAATATTCGGGATAAAATTCTTCTTCCTGTTTCTAAGATATTCATCCGTTTCAATGTGCATCCAAATGTGATTACTATAGTCGGAGTGGTGCTGGTGGCCTGGCTTCTGGCGGCGTTTATTCAAGACGCGAGTCCGATCATGATTTTTACTCTGACGTTCCTGGCTGGATTTTCGGATATGATTGATGGCCCGGTGGCGCGGGCATCGGGTAAAGTTACCATTGGCGGAGGAATTATGGATATGGCGCGTGATGTTATGCTGATTTTGGTGGTTACAGCGGGAATTATAATGAATCACCTCATAGATCCGCGCATTCTAATTTGGTTTTTTGGGGGAGAGGCGGTAATTTTTATTTTGAAAATTTGGGAAAGTTCGCGGCGCGGCATAGAGAAAACGATTGTGGATGGATTTTTATGGCGCGCCGCCGGCGAGGGAAAACCCGCGGTTGATCGCATTAAATTTTTCTTTTTTGTAGCGGCGGTGATCGCGGCGCTTTTAAATCCATTGATGGGCTTTGCATTCGCACCGCTCATAAATACCCTTTTTGCTCTTACTATTTTTTCCATACTTTTTTCCATTGTAATTCACGCTTTTTTGATCCGCGCGGTTTCCACAGCCGAAGTTTGATTAAATTTTAATATCATCAGAGGGCATGACAGCCCCTTTATCTTTTAGATTGCCATGTTACAATCAAGAAAGTTATGGATGAATTGCGCGAAAAGCTGAACTTATTAGGTACTAAGATCCGCGGCCTCGCGGACCGCCTTTGAGGTACCGAAGAAACGCGAAGAAATTTTGCGGATTGAAAAGGAAATGCAGCATCCTAATTTTTGGGATGATCGGGAGCGCGCCGCGCGCCAAGCGCAAGATTTGGCATCTTTGAAACGCACGGTTGAAGAGTGGGGGAAGCTGAATAAGGAAGTAATTGATCTTTCTGAACTATCATCATCCGCATCCAGCGATGCAAATTTCACCAAAGAACTTGGCGATAAAGTCGGAGTGGTGTCGCGTGAAATTCATCGTCTGGAAAATGAACTTTATTTTTCCGGAAAATACGACAAAGGCAATGCGGTACTCTCGGTTTATGCAGGCGCGGGCGGCAAAGATGCGGAGGATTGGGCAGCGCTTCTGCTGCGGATGTTTTCGCGTTTGGCCGAACGCCGCAAGTGGGTGGTAAAAATACTGCATGAGCATTGGGGCGAATATTCCGGACCCGGCGGCTGGGGGATGAAAAACGTTACGATTGCCATTCAGGGTCCAGGCGCATATGGATATTTAAAAAAAGAATCCGGCGTGCATCGCCTGGTCAGGATATCGCCTTTCTCTGCCCAGAAATTGCGCCATACGTCTTTTGCCTTGGTGGATGTGATGCCGGAGTTTGTGGCGCCGGATGAAGTTGAGTTAAAACCCGATGATATTAAAGTTGAATTTTTCCGCTCATCCGGCCCGGGTGGGCAGAATGTAAACAAACGGGAAACCGCTGTACGCATAGTCCATACTCCGACCGGCATTCAGGTGGCATCCCAATCCGAGCGTTCGCAGGAGAGAAATCGAGAAATAGCCATGGATCTGTTGCGTTCAAAACTTTACCGCGCCACGTTGGAAAAACAGGAACAAGAACGGCGGGGAGTTCGCAATGAAAAGGTTTCAATAGAGTGGGGAAATCAGATACGTTCTTACGTCATGCATCCGTATCAGATGGTAAAAGATCATCGCACCAATGCCGAGACCTCGCAAATTGATAAAGTGCTTGACGGGGATTTGGATGAGTTTATCGAAGCGGAAGTGAAAATATAATTTTAGGCGTATGGAACATATAAAAAAACACGTCAAAAAGCATCATATTATTTCTGCGCTTGCGGCCGGTGGAATTGCCTTGGCGGCAATTAATTTTAGCGGCCCCCCATTGTTTGAATCTTTGGAGAGTTTTGTTCTCTTCGCCGAAGAAGAAATCAGATTGGAACAAGGAGTTCAGGTATCTTCCGGCGATCTTGGCTCCAATGGGAAAATAGACATTGAAAAAGATGTTATCGTAAACGGCAATCTTTTTGCAGACAGAGTCATCATAGACAAGAATACCATCATCAACGGCAACGCCTCATTCAACAAACTCAAACTCCATAAAGATTCTCAAATCCTCGGAATCCAGACCAAACCCGTTCAACTTCCCATAGCCAATTTTTCAGAAGTGCCTGATTTCCAAGTCGGTACTCAAGATTTTAGATTTGAAGGCCGAAACAACACCCTCACCGCAGGAAGTTACAAAGATATTATCCTTGAGAAAAACAGCCGTCTTGAACTTTCCGGCGGAATTTATAATCTTCACAAACTGGAATTAAAAGATAGTTCCACCCTAATTTTTAATGCCTCCACCACCTTGAATATCCAATTTAAGCTCCGTGGCAAAGACCGCGTTTCCATTCTTCCCGGCTTAAACCTCAAACCGGATGATCTGAAAATTAACTATCTCGGCATCAGACCTAAAAAAGAGAAAGAAGAAAGAGAAGACGACGATGATGAGATAAATTCCGAAATGGATGACAAGGAAAAGAAAGATCACAAAGTGGGAAAAATAGGTCGTCCCGCGGTCTTTGGCAAAAATTCGTTTCTTAATTTCAAACTTCTTGCTCCCAAGGCAAGCGTTCATATCGGAAAAGAATCCATGATAAGAGGTCAGATTTTGGCAAGGAAAATTAAAATAGGGAAAGAGGGGATTTTGAGTTTAAAATTTTACTTCTCCATTCCTTCAAAACCGGAAGATCTTGTGGAGGTGGAGGGAATAAAGTTATTCATCAATGTTGTGGAAGTTAATTTTATTGATAGCGCTACTTTCGAGGATGCGCTACGTGTAGCAGAGCTTATCAATGCAAAAATTCTTGGTTTTGGGTCAGTCACCAACCTCTATGCATTTGAAATACCCGCCCGTATTGTTCAAGAACTTGAAGCCGCCATAGCAAAAGTTGAGGCGTTGAATGATACGAAAATCGAAGATGTTAGCAAATCAATACCTTTTATTCCAGAAATAGTGCCATGAGAAAATCAATGGTTATCACCATTATTATAATAGCGATTCTTGTTGGAGGCATTGCATTCTTTATGTTCCTGCAAAAAGAGAGAGAAGTGCAACCTGCGTCAGTGATTCCGGATGTTCTTTCGCCACAGCCAGTTGCCACTCCGTCTTTTGCTCCGCAACCGGTTTTATCGCCACCTTCTCCCGCAGATCCAAAGCTATTGTGGTTCAACGGCGAGCGTTGCCCTAAAAAAGGATTTTCCATTCCTTCAAAAAAAGAGGATTTGGTTGTAAAAGACGGCATAAATTTCTTTGTGAACGTGGTAGATGTTAATTTCACTGGTGCAGCAACCTGCGAAGACGCAGAGAGGATTGCTTTGCTAATTGGTGCCAAGATAATTGGTTTTGAACCCATTACCAACCTTTACGAATTTGAAATACCTACCCGAACTGTTCAGGAACTTGAAGCCGCTATCGCAAAAGTCAAAGCGCTTGGCGATCCAAAAATTGAAGGAGTATTTAGCGTAGTACCATTTACTCCAGAACCAATACCATGAGAAAATTCCAAAGAAAACTTCATATTTTGATTCTGTTTTTCTGCGTTGCCGCCACGTATGCATTGCCGCATCAAATTGTTTCTGCGCAGGCAGTTTTGCCATTTGATCTTCTGAACCTGAAAGCGCAAGATCCTTCGTTCACAATCCCGTACGATATTATTAAGGTTGCGGAGGCGTGGGACAGAATTAAAAATTCAATGCAGCCGCTCTCCAAAGTGATTATAGGCGTGGTGGATACTGATTTTCAGACCAATCACCCGGAATTGGAAGGCGTGGACATCGGCAGAAGCCCGATTTCTACCGAAGTTATGAATGAGGCGCACGGAACCGCGGTTATGGGAATTATCGGCGCCAATAATATTTCCCGTTCCGGCTCATATACATTTCCGCATATGAACGGGATTCTTTCCGGCGCAACAACTAATTATATTTTGGGATTTCGGAAAATTATTAATTTTAGGAGGGACGAGTTAGAAAGCGCCCTGAACAGCTTAGTTGACGGAGGAGCAGGGATTGTTAACATGTCGCTAGGTCATGTGCTGGAAACCGCACTTACGCCGGAGCAAAGGAGTGATGATCGATTTGCGGGTAAACAAATCGGCCAGACGGAATTTGGCAAATACGCAAACTTCTTTAATGATTATTTTTCCAAGCGCTCAGATATTTTATTTACTGTCGCGGCGGGGAACCAGAACGTGGATGTGGTAAACCATGCGCCGGGCGGGCAGGCGAATAAACAAAATACTATTGCGGTCGGCGCAACCACCATTGTTGACGGCCGCACCGGAGGCATTTTCGGATCTAATTTCGGATCAGGCGTTGCGCTTGTTGCTCCAGGAGAGAAGGTGTACGCGCCTACCGGATTTATAGCGCCGTTGGGTCTGGATGATTACTGGAACCCTTCGGGCCGTTCCGGCAGGTTTTTCGGCGGCACCTCCGCCTCGGCTCCCATGGTTACTGGAGTCGCGGGTTTAATCAAAGCTATCAAGCTAAATCTTTCTCCCGCTCAAATAAAACAAATCCTTCAAAAATCTGCGGATCCGATCACCGCCAGTACGACGGAAGAAATAGATAAGAAGTTGGGATCGGCTTGTAATGACGGCAGGCCCGGTTTCCGTGGCTGCCGTCTGAATGCCGAGCGAGCAGCATGTCATCTGCTGGTTGGGTTGAATTGTGTTATAGCTTCATCACTCTCTCCCGGTCCGCAACCCGGACCGAATGTGGGTGACACGGTTTCTATTCCCATGCTCTCCGGCCGCATTCAGGGAATAGGAATGGAAATGGATGTCACTGGAGTCGCGGTTGCGGCTGACGGTACATCAGCCATCGTCGCCGAGAGTTCCGGAGAACTTTCAAGGGTTAATCTCCAAACAGGTCAGGTAACCACCATTGCTTTGGTAACCCCAAATGGTATCGCAAGTCCGGTGATTGAACCCGGAGGAAACACCGTTCTCGTAATTACTGCACCCATGGCTGGCGGGGGAGCAAGTGGTCTTAAAAGGGTAAATCTTATTACAGGAGAGGTTACAACTATTATTGAACAAGGTATTGATCGCGGAGCTGCTTTGGCTTTAGAATCAGGAGGTACAACTGCTCTTGTTACACGCTCGGAGGGCGGACTTTTCAGAATTAATCTCGAAACCGGAGCCATAAGCGTTATTTCCGGCATCGGTGGCCTCGGCCTTGCGGTTGAGGCCGGAGGTCAAACCGCTCTCATCGCCGCAGGTTTTTTCGGCGGAGGAATTACATTCAACTGCAATCTCGTGCGCGTGGATCTTGTCACTGGAGATTTTACTCCGATTGCTTCAGTATGTCTTTTGGGAGGCCATCCTGTTAGTGTTGCGATAGAGTCAGGAGGCGAAACCGCACTCGTTGCCACCAACGGTCAACTATTAGTAGGCGATTCCGGCGTAATCGCGCGGGTAAACCTCCAAACCGGTACCGTCACCATACTTTCATCCTGCCAGGGTTGTAGCTGGCCGCACCTTACTATGGAATCCTCGGGTCAGAGCGCTCTCTACATCGGCGATCTCAACCAATCCATTATTCGGTTTGATGTGATCGCACTGACGCAAACCACCCTTGCGCATTCTGACAGTCCTAAAGGCGTGGTTTTTGTTCCGAATGGGCAGGAAGCAATCACTGTGGCAGAAACTGGCAATTCCGGTAGAATTTCCCGCATTGCTCTTTCTACCGGCGTTGTAGAATGGCTCGCGTTCCCGGAACCCGTCACCGGTGGCATTACCATCAATCTTGCAGGCACACAGGCGTTCTTCAGTACATATACCGGAAGCGCTGGTTTATTGAAACGTTTAGATCTAACCACCAAGGAGGTGGATACTATAGCCGCAAGCCCCCTTGGTATGCTTGGGCTTGCACTTTATCCGGCAGGGACCAGCGCATTGGTTACAGCAAATGACGGGAAAAGTCTTCTCCGTGTTGATTTTGTATTAGGGAATACAACGGTGGTTACAGACGAGCTTCTAAATCCGGTTGCTGTGGCAATTGAGGGGGGAACCAGCGCATTAGTTGCAGCAGCCGGAAACAATGGTATACTTTTCCGTGTGGATCTTGATACAGGATCTGTCATTCCCCTTGTTATGAATTTTCTCAAAGTGCTCTTCAGTGCCATCAGTCCTTCGGGACTTGCGATAGAAGATGAAGGAAACACTGTTCTTGTTGCGGGAGGAGGCGCATTGCTTCGTCTCAACCTTATCACACACTCTGTTGAGTCTATAAAATCTCTCATCTGTGGTATGTCAAACGGCGTGAGCGGTGTAGTTATTGAAGCTGGTGGATCCACTGCTCTTGTTTCGCATGAGGTGTGCGGGATATTAAGAATAAGGATACATTGATATCATGATTTTTTTCGATAACGTCTCAAAATTTTATAACCACAATTCCGTTGCGTTAAAAGACGTGACGTTGAAAATCCGCCCCAAGGAATTTGTCGCCGTGGTGGGATCTTCGGGCGCCGGTAAAACCACATTTTTAAAATTACTGATCCGCGAGGAGGAACCTTCGCGCGGCAAGATTTTCTTGGACGGCTCCGAAATTTCAGATATCGCCCGCGGTAATTTGCATGTATTGCGCCGCCGCATCGGCACCATTTTTCAGGACTATAAACTTCTTCCCTCCAAGACCGCGTATGAGAATGTGGCCTTTGCCATGGAAGCCGCGGGAAAATCGGATGAGGAAATAGATGAGGATGTGCCTCAATCCCTGGAAATTGTGGGACTTCGCGATAAAATGCACAATTTCCCTCATCAGTTGTCCGGCGGAGAAAAACAGCGGGTGGCGATCGCGCGCGCGATTGTGAACCGGCCGGATGTAATTTTGGCGGATGAGCCGACCGGCAATCTTGACCCTATTAATACTTGGGAGATAATAAAGTTATTGCAAAAAATAAATGAACTTGGGACTACGGTGGTATTTGCATCGCATGACAAAGAGGTGATTAATATGATAAATAAGCGGGTGGTGGTGTTGGATAAGGGGATGGTGGTGAGTGATAAGGAGAATGGAAAATATTTGGTCTAACGTCATTATGCATCGCGCTCAAGAATTTCGGCTCAGATAAATGGAGCCGAAAACGGAATGGGAGCCATTCGGCAAAGCCGGTTTCCCTCATTCCGTTTTCTCACCATTTATTTCTTCGCCTACATTAATTTCGCGCGAACGCATAATGACTCGACCTTGGAGTGAGACGAATTCCATTTTCTGGTTGAAATAGAATAAATTTTAATTATTTACAATTTGTAGATCGGCATAACTTTTATGGCAACACTCAAACGAATTCTAAAAACCGGATTTTTGAATTTTAAGCGCAACGGCTGGTTATCAGCCGCGACCGTAATGGTCATGGTGCTGTCGCTTTTTGTTTTGGGAAATTTGATTTTTCTCTCGGCATTTGCCACCACTATTTTGGCCGAATTTAAATCTAAAATTGATGTATCTGTATATTTCACCGAGGATGCGCCGGAAGAAAATATTTTTGCCGTAAAAAAGGACTTGGAGTCGCATCCGGATGTGGCCGAGGTTGCGTATATTTCGCGTTCCGCGGCGCTCACGCTTTTTCGCGAACGCCATAAAGACGAAGAACTGATTAGCCAGGCCCTGGAAGAACTTGGTGAAAATCCTCTGCAGGCGAGTTTGAACATCCGCGCCAAAAACCCCTCGCAGTATGCCGCAATCAGCGAATTTTTGTCGGGTAAAAAATATCCGGTGGTGGAAAAAATAAATTATTTTGAAAATAAGCTTGTGATTGAGCGCCTGTCATCAATTTTAAATTCGGTGCGCGGCGGAGGATCGGTGCTGGTTCTGGTGCTTTCTATAATTGCGGTTTTGGTATCGTTCAATACCATTCGTATGGCAATTTTCACCATGCGCGAGGAGATCGGCATCATGCGTCTGGTGGGTGCCGCGCGCTGGTTCATCCGCGGGCCGTTTCTGGTGTCTGGAGTTTTATACGGCGCCTCGGCCGCCCTGCTTACCCTGCTTATATTTTTTCCGCTGGTTTGGCTCATATCCCCACGTTTGATTTTGCTTATGCCGAGTTTTGATCTATTCCAGTATTTTCTCCTGAATTTTTTTGAGTTTGCCGCGGTTTTGTTCGGAACAGGAGTTTTAATCGGCGTATTTTCCAGTTTTCTGGCCGTGCGCAAATATTTAGACATATAGATTTTTTTCACATTTTGTGATATTATAAAATCGTTCCGATACCGGAACGATTTTAAATTATTGCGGGATCGTCTAACGGTAGGACACATGCCTCTGGAGCATGTTATCCTGGTTCGAATCCAGGTCCCGCAGCTCTTCGTCGCTACCGCTCCTCAGAGTCTGCGACCGCTTATACCAAGCGACGAAGACACTGAACCCGACGAAGGAGGGTGAAGTGCAATTTATGTCATACTCCGTCTACATTCTCAAATGCGTTGATCAGTCTCTTTATGTCGGATACACAAATGCTCTCGAAAAGCGCCTTAAGCAGCATAATAATTCAAAATGGGGAGCGCATTACACAAAAATCAGGCGGCCGGTGAAACTGGTATACTCCGAACAATTTGAAACACTAATTGAAGCGCGGCGCCGCGAACAGAAAATCAAAGGCTGGCGTAGAGAAAAGAAATTAGCTTTAATTAAAAAATAGTCAGCGCGTCTCAGACCGTCCGAAAACTATCCGTCAACACCGGGTGTTGAACGAAAAAACACCCGGTGTTTACAGTTTTCGGACGGTCTGTACTTGTACGATAACAAAAAACTTTTGGCAGTTTTGAGCCCGCATCGTAAAACCTGCTCGTCGTTCTTGAGAAAGTCGGCAAAAGACAAGATGGTTTATATGGATAATCTGCGAGATAAGTTAGCAAAAAGAAAAAGCACCGCGTAGGGACGGAACCCGTACGAAGTGCCTTTTCATATGAATACTATAATGTTAGCAAATACACATAAGTTGTCAAGTGTCTGATCGCGATCTCGGTACCACAAATCCTATCGGATTTGGCTACGGGACAAGCATTGCCTATACTAAGATTATTTTAACCGTGTCTCGCCCCGTAGTCAC
>LCKU01000007.1 GCA_001001625.1 Parcubacteria group bacterium GW2011_GWA2_45_30
ATGCCGGATGACCAAGGGCGATGGCAGGCGGCGCGGGTAAGAGTGATCAACCGGCCGGGTCCGGCGATTATCACCAACCCAAATGCGGAGTCGCCTTTCATGATTAGCCGGATCGCGTCATTGATCGTCAACGATGGCGCTTTGGAGCTTCTGGGCAAGGGCAACTCTGTAGCAGTCCCGGCAGTTGAGGCCAAGGGACACTTCCGTGCCTATCGGATGGAAGAGGTCTATGTCTCGGACTTTGCGTTGGAGCTTCCGGATTCAACAAAGGACGAGGCAGTGGTGCTTCTGGATCCGGATAAACACCCGCGGAGATCAGTTGAGCGCGAAGAGGGCAAATTGGACATCGGTAACTTTTATATTAACATCACAAAAGGATCCTATCTTTTGTATGTTAAAAGAAGCGGTTCGGTTGTGGTTGAGTGTGTAGGAAACGTGTACTATCGGGATACCAAGGTTAATTACTTGGTGATCCAACGGCGTTTCTCTCATAAATACGGGGATTTTACCGAGGAGCAACTCCGCAAAACCCCTACCTCTGGCCTGGATCGCGATAACGACGGGTTTATCCGCGGAATCCTCCGTGGCGTCCAGATGATGGATGAAGCCGCCGCCGAATCCGCCGTGCAAGTCCAAGCCAGCACCACGCCATAAGACCGCTAGAACGCGGTCAGACAGAGAGGCCCGAGGAGATTCTCTCCTTGGGCCTCTCATCCATTTATTTGCTTATCTATCAGTAACTATAGAGGCGAAACCTCTATAGTAAATAAGGTTGGCAGATATATGGAAGATGGTGGCGATAAAAAAATCCGGGTATTTTTTTCAATTCATATTCCTGCGGAAATCGGGGCGAATTTGCTTTTTCCTATTTTACAACATCCGCATTTGTCGGTTTATCCGCCGGAAAATTTGCATATAACTTTAAAATTTATCGGAGATGCGGGAGCACGGGAATTAGAAGAACTTGAACGAATTGGGCATGAAGTTGCCGAGCGCATTTCTCCGGTGGAATTTACAATCGGGAGTTTTAATTTAGCCGAGGATCGTCTCCGTGCGCAAGTTAAGGCGAGCATTCATTTGCACCATCTTTATAATCACCTTGTGGAGCATTTGGAGCGCGCCGGAATCGGAAAAATTCATCCTAAGTCCTTTCATCCGCATGTTACTTTGGCGCGCATTCAAGAAAATTTCCGCGAGGATTCCATTCCTCAAAAAATGGATAGCCATAAATTCATTGCCAAAAAATTCGGGCTTTTCCGGAGCGAGCCCGGAGAGGACGGTATGGGGCGATATACATTGCATCGCGCCTTTCCTTTGCGCGGCAAAGATGAATTTGCGGACCGCTTTTCAAAAATTGTGCTTCCCACCCGCACCCAGCCCGATACTCTGGTCGCGATTTTTTTGCTGAAAAAATTTGCGGAGAACCGTTTTCCCGGAATTCGCAACGCTGAAGTTGATTTCTGGCAGGTGATTCCGCCGGGTGAAACCGAGGAATCACTTAGTCGTAAAGGAATTATTGTAATGGATCTTGGCGGAGGAAGATTTGACCACCATGCCAAAGTTCCCAAAACCACGGCATCTAATTTGATCGCCGAATATCTGGGAATCCGCGAGGATCCGTCGCTGGCCAAGCTTTTGGAATATGCCGAGCGTGATGATTTCTATGGCAAAGGGACGATTTCCGCGGATCCGATTGATCGCGCTTTCGGACTTTCGGCGCTTATAGCGGCTTTAAACAAAAGTTTGGTGAAAAATCCGGCGCGAGTGGTTGAAGTAACTTTGCCGCTTTTCATTGCGCACCACAACGAAGAAATGCGCCGGACCGAGGAAATGCCCAAAGAATTTCAAGAAAAGCTGGCTCGAGGGGAGGTCGAAACATTTGAAGTGCGCCAGCGCGACAAAAAATTAAAAGCAGTTATTCTCACCTCCGAGTCCGGAAGCATGGCCGGATATTTGCGCTCCAAAAATGGTGGGGCGTTTGATGTGGTGGCGCAATGGTTGCCGTCCGGGCATTTGAATATTTTAACGCGTCCGACCAAGCACGTGGATCTGCGCTCGCTTGCCGCAGTTATCCGGATTGAAGAGGCGACCCGCGCCGGACTTGAATTGGAAATGGACATACGGGAACTGGCCCGGTTCGGGCGCATCAATGAAATTCCAGAATGGTATTATGATCCGGCAACCAACTCAATCCAGAATGGCGGTCTTAATCCCAAAGAAATTTCTCCAACCAAAATTTCCAGAGAGGACTTCAGAAAAATTTTGGAACTCGGGCTTTCGGAAAAATTTTGGGATCCGCGTACAAACGCTACGCAGATGGATTCCGGAGAAGCTGAACCAATAAGTGAATTAGTACAAGATTAAAAAATACGCGGCTCTCGCCGCGTGTTTTTTGACAGGATAGCAAATTAGTGCTACAATACGGCGCAAAGGGGGAATACCGAAATGCCTAAAGATCAGAAACAAAGCAACGCTTTTTTTGCCTGTTCCATACCGCTTGACTTAACACCGAGTGAGGAACGCGTGTGGTTGGTCCTTAACAAACTGTCCGTAGAATATAAGGTCGAGCTTGGACGCACTGACCAAAACCGCATAGTTACACCCGATGCCAACGAAATGCTGGCATATGATTCCCAGAATGAAATTTATTCTATTATTTCTCGGGATGAATTTTATCTTCCGGAAAACCAGAGACGTTTGGCGGATGTAACCAAAACCCATGTTATGGTGTCATTTGACCAGCGAACCGGCCTTGGGGGTCCCGGCGGAAAGTCCGAGATAGAAGATGGCAAGCCGCGCCTTTTGGAAACGTGGGTGAATGCCGCAACTCGTGAGACAATTGAGGAAACACTATTTGATCTGTCTGATCGCGGAATTTATCCATACATCCACTATATGGAGCGTCCGCATCTGACTAATCCCTATTTTACCATCGCCTTTTTACTCAATGCTCATAATATAAAATTCCGTAAAGACGGTAAAATAATGGATCCAAATGTGGAGCCCAAGCTGTCAAGGTTTTATCGCCTAGATTCAATCCCGATCGAGGACCCACTTAACTCGGAACTCCGCAGTTTCAAAAAGGACGAGGAAGAACATGGCAGGCGCAAAGGGATTATTGAACAGGTTGGAACGTATCATGCTGCTCTGCGGAGGATAGTGGGGATTCTGCTCCAGTTGCGCCAGCCGATTTTGACCGAACTCGGTCGGCCGGATTGCGAAAATGCGGATGATCTAGTGCAGATGCTTCTGCGGCGATACGACTATAAGCATATCTTCAGTTTGCGGATGCTACAAACCTTTGCGTCATTGAAGCGCATGGATGTTATAGTCAATCATTTTTTGAAAGGCAATAACGGTGGAATTTACAACAGGCGTTTGGCATCCTACATGATTAAAAACCTCATTTTGAAGATTGATGATGAGGCGTTGCAGAATGAGGCAATGTCGGCGCTTCAGGCTCGGCTGCGGGGAGATCTTGCAGGAGACAAGGCGTTTAGCTGGTTTGATCTGCAAAAAAACGCGGTTCATGGTAGTTTCAACCAACTTGTGGAATACTGCAAATTCCGCAAAAGCCGGATTTACCTTAAACGCCAGGACGAGCAGGAAGCGTTGGCGGTACCGGACGAGGATTTGACCGTAGCACCGGAGTCGGGCGAATATGTTAAGGAGGAAGATCGGCGGCCGGATTACGAGAAACTCTGGTTGCCGCGGGAAACCAAAAGCGCTGTCCAGCGCTAAATCATCGCGCAAGCAATTTTAAAAGGGTGAATCCACCATGGTGGAATCACCCTTTTTATTTTTTCGTCTGTTTTGTTCGGAGTCGGACTTCAAACAAGCTGGATACACCGATCTTCCGGCCTATCCTGCCTGAATGTATCGAAACCGCCGAGCCGCGACTCGAACCAATCCAGGGCTGGTGTAGGACCATGTTTTAAACCCAGCATTGGTTCCTTAAACTGGGAATAGCGCAGGAGTTCTTCGGCGCTTTTGGCAGCGGTTTCGCGGAGCGAGTGCGCAGTCAGGCGGAATTTTTCCCGCCGCGCGCGCACCACTACCGGAATTTCTTCTTCACCCCCGCGGTTCGGAAACCGTAGCAGAATTTTTTCCCCGTCTTGGGCATCGGCTATGCGAAAGTTATTGGTATCATCTGCGGCAAATCCGGTTGAGGCGACCACTGCATTCTCCATAGGAAGAAATTTATAATAGCACTTCGCTGCCGGACCGTGTCCCATGCCGGATGATGCGATAAGCGCAGTTGGCTCTTCCAGGTTTGCCGCATCCTCTAGATTTTCCAAAAAATTAACTCCCGTGCCATCTACCGGCATGTCCCCATTGCACCAGAATCCCTTTTTGGAATTCATGATTCTCCAGCTTCTTTGAGCCGAAGGACTGAAGCCATAGACCGATAAGCCCATATCCGCAATGGTCTGCGCCACAGTCGGAAAACGTTCCATGGCAAAGGCCGAGGCGAAAAACCACTCGCGGGACGCATCACATTTTTTCGCCACAGCCATCATGCGCGCCAATTCCTGCATCCAAAATGTTGCCTCATCTCCGCCTTGCGTCAGATCATCGCCACCATTCGTGCAGTCATATGATGCGATAATATCCGGATACCATTCTTTGGGCGGTAAGGGGGCACCCCGGGTGGAAAGCTGGCTATGGCAGGCGCGGTCACCCGAAAACATGATTTTTACATCCTGCTTTCGGTATTTTACACGGAATGTGTAACCACAAGCGCCACGCATGTGTCCGGCTGGAGACGGATATACCCAAATGTGATCCGGTACAATTTCAAGCGCCTCCGGTCGCGAAAACGTATCATACAGTCGGCGTAGGAAGAGAAATGCCTCGCGCTCGGTGTAGGGCAATCGGTCTATCAGTTTTCTCTTTCTCATGCTTCGGTATGATTCCAACTCGTTCATTAGGTTGTCGGAATAGAAAGCCGCGGTTGGATTGGTACATATGATACGCGCACTATCCGCCAAATTTTCTCGGACGGGTTCATATATCGCGTAGCCGACGTGATCGGTATGGGCATGCGTGAGAAAAAGCTGATCAATTTTGTGTCCGTCCAGAATTTCTTCCAAACGATTAAGATCGTATGGAGGATTTGAAAATCCCATACGTCCCATGCTCGCATCTAATCCCATATCCATTCCGGCATCAATCATGAAAAAATTAGTCGTTTGACCGCGTTTAACTTTTAGTAAGTCGCACGAGGCTCCAAGTTGCGTCATCGCTCTTGGGCCGTATACTCCACCAAGAATGTAAAGCGTTACTTCAAGATCCATCATTATCTCCTTTGGTTTTTTAGTTATGGTTACTGCCTTTAGGTAAAGCCGGATGCTACGAAGTCCGACTTCAATAGCGCGCTATTGAAGTCGGACTTCGATAACTTCGATAGTAAAAGTTGCTTTACCTAAAGGCAGTATTTTTCAAAGTTCGATTTATTGACCTATTATACCCGATCTATTGACAAAAATCAAATATTTTGATAGAATGTAAGCAATTACTACTTTTATTTGTTTTGAAGGGTAGTGCTCTTTTACACTACGTTGCTTGCCCCGTTACTTGATTATGGAGTTTTATCCATGTTCAAAGTTTTTATCCATGTTCAAAGTACGGACGGCTACTGCGTTAATAACCTGTAATAAAATCGCGGGCATTCAAGTAACCGGGGTGGATCCTGTTTTGAAAGAAGCGGGGATAAAATTTTAACGGCAATGGTTGTTTTTACGGGCAAGTTACTTCCTGCCCAATCGGAAAACGGAAGAAAAAAGCAAAAAACCTTTAAGGAGGGTTTATGAAACACAATGAACAGCGACGGAGTTCGCGGGTAGTGGCTGGGGTGAAAAGCGGGGCTCGGGCTATCAAGGAGATTCTCCTTGAAAAACTCGGAGAGAAAATTTTCGTGGACGTGGAGCCGTTTTTGAAAGAGCTCCACGAGAATGGCAAACAGCTCCGATCGCTTGCAACCCATAAATACCTCAAGCGGATGATGGGGGCGGACTTCGCGAATAGGGTGCTTGCTTTTCGCGGAGAGGTTGGTATCGTGCGCACAGACGGGAACGTAGGTATCCTTGAGGCAATCAAGCAAGAGCTCAGGGACACCAAGAAGAGCGGCGATGAAGCAGAGGATCCATGGCGTGTCTGGCCGGAATTCGTGGCATGGGTCAAGTCCAATGCCATGGACTCTTTCGACCCGGAGCGTAATCCGTCTTGGAAGCATGGTAACCAGGTCAACAACTTTCTTGCAATCATTTTGCCGACACAAGTTGAGCGGCACTCGGCGATTGAGTTCCTAACCCTTTTCCTGGGAATGGAGCCGGTTGTTGAGGAGACGAAGGCAAACGTCCGTGCCGTGCTCGAGGATTTGGACAATTTTTTCTTTGATCGTGAAGACTATATAAAGAGGAAAGAGTCGAATCCGCCGGTGGCCAAGGAGGGTGTCAGCAATTTGGAGCGGATCGCGGCCAAAACCCGTTTTCAGGTGGAACTGGAGCGGGATCGTAGGGTAGTTCGCGAGGCGCGACGTTGTTACGTATTACTCGAGCCCTGGCTTCGTGGTAAAGAGGTCGAGGAGGATGACGGAGAGTCTAAGGGAAGTGATGAGCCCTCAGTCGATCCGGCAACTGCGAAACTTTTCCACGCGCTGGATTTGCCTGATCCGGACAAATATCTTGCGCGGTTGGAGGAGTTGCTTCGGGAAGCCACCAAAACCGGAGCGCCTCACCTTAAGGCGATCGGTGAACTGACAGAGGCGGCGACTGAACTCGTGCCGGCGGCGCGTGTCGCTGGTGTTGATGTTCTTGGCATCCTGAAGCAGGCGGTAACGCTTGCCGAGAAAAAGGATGCCAAAGGAATGAGGGCGGTCACACCGGGCCTACGGGCGCTCTACAAGCTGCATGCGTCCAAGTCGTCAAAAAAGGCGGCCGTGGCTCGGTAGCCCGCGTAGCCCAAATCACCAAAGGAGGTAAATCAAAAGCCCAGTGCGGGAATCCGCGCTGGGCTGTTATATTTTTAGGCGTTATCCCATTTGTCCGGGGATATATCCGCTTGTTTAATGATTTCTGCGATTAAGTTTTTATCAATATCACGGCCGTGGGGATTTGGTATTATAACTTTTAACTCGCCTCGTTTCATAAACAAATGACGGCCTCCGGCGTAGGGACCGTCAAAATCTAAGCGTCGAAATTTCTGAACAAGTTTTCGCCAAGAAACACTATTTGGCATATGATGGAATGCGCATACGCACCATATTTCTCCGATCTATGCCGATATGCAAACCAGGGATAGAATCACCATCTTTTAGTTTAAATAGTAGCCAGTCCTCAAGGGCGGATTGTAGTTCTTCCCGGCAATTTTCCAAATTTTTGGCGTTGGACCATACTCCGCGTAACCCCGGAATTTCGCCGAAATAACTTTTATTTTTCAAGAGTTTATAGTGCGCATCTTTGAGCTTTTTTTCAATAAATTCAGAAATCATATTTCTATACTACATCTCTGCTGTGGCTGTGTAAATCTTTACTTTTTATTGAAAATAGTGTATAATATAAGAACCAACGAAATTATATATGTTTGCCTTATAAAAGTTAAACATTTAAGATATATTCATGGGACCAGAGGGGCCTAAAAAATCATCTAAAAAAGACGACATGGACAATCCAAAGAAAAAATCAGGCAAGTTGTCCACGGAAAAGCCCGATGAAAAAAAACCGGGGGATTTAGAAGTGCCCATAAATGGATCGGAGAAGAAGCCGCGTAAAAAATCAACGAAAAAGGAAAAAGAGCAGGAAAGCGCGACTGAATTACCGGCGGAGAAGCTGATTGAGAAAAAGCCGGATGAAAAAGCTGAAAAATCAAAAGATAAAGATGGAGATGAAGTTCGACTGAAAATGGAGGCGGATAAACAAAAAGAAATTCGCCGAAAGGAATTTATAAAAAAATACGAAGGTTTATTCGGTAAAGGAGAAACCGGTGAAGAGCACGTGCGCTTTTTGTCTATTCAATTTGGCATGGATTCGGAAAGAATAAATGAGGAGATAAAAAAGCAAGAAGATTTGGAAAAAGATAAGCCGCATCCGGTACGGGCGCAAAATATTGAGGATCTGCGGCAGGCGTTAAAGCTTGTGGAGCGTGAAATTGAACAAGAGTCCACAAAATCCGATGAAACCGTTGAATCAAAAACCGTTGGAGGTCAGGAACAGACAGGATCAACAGAGGGCCAGACGGCCGAAGTAAAGTCGTTCAAAGAAACCGATCCACAAAAAATATTTGAGCACGCTTTGGACTCTTATGCTCAAGAAAAAAAATTGGATGAGATCTCCATAAATCATATCCGAGCTTTTACGGATTATCGCGGCGTAGATCCCAAAGAGTTGAAACGCCAGCTTCGTTTCATGCGGCTTATGGAATTGAATGATAAAGATACGCAGCTTGCTGATGCCTTAACCGAGATTATAAAAATCATGGAAAAAAAACCTGGAGCGGGAGAACCCATGAAAAAAGAAGAAAAAAGCGCGGTTGGCCAGGAAAAAAAAGTGGAAACAGTTCCGCCGGAAGAGAAATCCAAAAAATCCCGCAAAAAATCTACAAAAAAAGACGAAAAGGCGGGAGCGGGCGAAGAGAAGAAAAAACCGACTAGAGCGAGAAAAGACGGGGATGGTAAAAAAGAGCAAGAGGAAGAGAAAAAGCGAAAAGATGAAGAAGGGAAAATTAAAAAGTTTATGGAAGAAAATAAATTTGAAGATGCGGACGCAATTAAGCGCGAAATAGCGGAGATGAGAAAAAATGCGCCCAGAGAAAAAGTGCAGGGAAAATTCGGAGAAATAGAGAAAATAAAGTGGGATCCCGATACTGCCGAGCGGCACAAAATGCTTGTTAGGTCTTTTAGATATTATATAGAAAAACCCGAAAATCTTGATAAAGAAATTGTGGAACTGCAAAAAAATATAGCCGATACCGAGACAAAATTAGCGAGTGGAAAAATGCCTGTTGAAGAGATGGGAGCCGCGGGTGAAAAACTTGACGAAATGCGGGAACGCCTTGAACTTCGCAAAAAACAAAGAGGCATTGAGCCCGGAGAAGAAGATGAATCGCAAGCTGAAACCGGAAAAGAACTTATGGTTATCCGCGACCGGGTTATAGCGGAAATGGCGCAGGGAAAATCTCTGGTTGAGCGGCAAACCGAACTTGAGGGAATGGAACCGCGAAGTCCGCAAGAGCAGGCCGAACTGGATTATATAATCCGGGGCGGACGGATTAACGCAATTATTCAAATTTTTGTAAATGTGGAGGGCAAAGACAGCAAAGAATACTGGGAAAAACATGGAGCTTCATTTTTTGAAGGATATGAACAGGCGTTAAAAGATGCGACAGCCGGAGGCGTCAAAGAACCGGATGCGGAAAAATTCGGTCTGAAATTATTGGAGTATTTGCCGGATGAAGGAAATCCCAAGATGGCGGAACTCAAAAAAGGCGGAGGCGAGGCGTTGAAAAAAATCACTGACGCGATTGGGGAAATATTTAAAGAAAAAAACCCGGCCGCGCGTGAAGAAAAAAGCGGAGAATCAAAAGAACTTCAGCAGATAAAAGATATAATGGGCGAAGACGGGTTCAAAGAGTTTATGAAAACCCTTCTTGAGGCGAAAGAACGCAAGGAAAAAGGCGAGCTTACGCCCGAAGAAGCAGCCAAACAAAAAGAAAAACTGGAAAAAGCCAAGGGCGCGATCGGCGGATCTATGGAAAAGGCCTGGTCCATCGCCGGCCTCGTGGGCATTATGCTTTTGCTTGGCTTGATTTTTATGATAATCGTGGAACTGGAAGCCCTTGATTTTATGCTTAAAAAGACAAAGGGAGGCAAAGGAGGCATATTTTAAATGAATAAAGAATCTCTAAAAGAAGAAACTCCGGTAATATCTGTGGAAAAATCTCCTGAAGCCGCGGGAGGGAGATTTGAAAAGATGGAAAGTATTGTGCGATCGGATTTGGAGGTGGTGAATTTACGAACGCGCGAGGGGGGCGAAGAAGAGCAAAGGATACTTCGCGGGTTATGGGACAATTTTAATCTGGCGCCGCAGTTACAAAAGGCGCTGATGGGAGCGGGGATCTTATTTTTCCTCGGGCGGGTGCGGATTTCCGTTAATTGACGTGGATATCAAGGGCGGATTGAAGTTTGAGCCGTATCAGCCGCCACCGGAGCGATATGAATATATACAGCCGCGCTCCCGCGGCCGTGGCTGGGTGGATAGCGGCGGAGGCACTGGAACATGGCATGGATATGGAAGGCGTGACGATAAGGTCAAGCCGATTTGGGAGAAAACAGGCCCCCGTCCGCGTAAGAAGAAGTGAAACATTATTGTGCATAAGATCAGATACATATTGTTGCAAAATTATAATTATGATTTATCATTATCTATATGAGTGAAGAATTTCCTAAAAATACATCGGAAAAACCACCTGAGGGTGGAGATGATGCAATTTCAGCTCCATCCTCGGCTGAAGCATCTCCTGTTGTGAGGGAAAGTGAGGACGAAGAATTTGCGCGGCTTTCGGAAGGGCGCCGAAAGTGGAATTTAAGCAAGGGTGAAACAGAGCGTCTTGAAGAGCTTGAAGAGTTAGAGCGGCAACGGGTTCAAAAAACAAAGGGGGCGGAAGTTACTCTAATGCCGCCGGTTAGCGCAGAGCAAACAACTCCCCCCCCGGAGAGCAAAATAGATCCGGTTTCAATATTTTCAGGGCTTTCTCCGCGAGAAGGATTGTCCAGAAAAAAAGCTGAACCAGAGCGCGTACCAGAAAAAGGTCCGGAAGAATTTGGTTCCGGAGATCAGGAATCTGGTCCTATAGTACGTGAATCCGCTGAAAACATTGCCAAACAGCGGTTATTTGCGTATCGCATGTGGAGCGGGGACTGGAAAGCCGCCGAAGTTCCGAAAGAAAAAGATAAACAAACTCCGGAAGCGATTGAGGCCAATGCCAAAGAGGTTTTTAAACTCCGCGGCGATGAGCTTGATGCATACGAAAAAGTATGCCGCACCCGATCGGCCCTGAAGAAACTGGAGAAAATCCGCGGGGGCGAAAAGGATTCGGGCGCCAAGGCGCGGGAAAAAATTGAGAAAGAAAAGGAGCTGATTGATGCCGAAAACAAATATCATACTGCGAAAGATGCGTATGAAAAGCGGCTGGACCGTTTCAAACTGGATTTACTTAATGATTTCATAAAGAGCAACGAAGAAAAATACCCCGGCCTGACCAAAAAACAGCTGGCGGATGCGGCGCTTAAATGGCAGCATCAATCTTTGCTTGAAACCATTCAAAATTTGGACGGTAATACGCGGTTGTTGGAACAGGAGCGCGAAAAAAACGCGCGTGAAATCGGAAGGTTGCGTAATATGTGGGAAAAATTCAATCAACTGCCGCAATGGCAAAAAGTTGGTATTGGTGTATTGGGTGCTGGCCTTATCGGCGCCGGAACTGTCGGGTTAGGAGGTATGGCACTTTCTTTGTTCGGGTTTGCCGCGCCAAGCGGCGCGGCAGTTATGGGCGTCGGGGGAGCTTATATGTCGCGAAGAGCCAAAGGAGGTATTTTAGGAGCGGGTCTGCAGACCGCAGTTGATAAATTATGGATAAGTCCAAAATACGGTAAAGAACGGGGTAAAGTGAGTGAAGAAGAAAAACAAAAGACATTTGAGAATTTGAAAAACGAACTTAAAGATTATACGGGAAGCTGGATGGAGGATGATGAGAAAAAATTAAAGATGATGGAGATTATTGATAAAGACGCCAAAGGATATCGCGCGCGACTTGACGATGTTGCGCGCCGCGAAGGAAAAGTACGCGGCTGGTCGGCGCTGGCTACCGGTCTTATTGGCGGAGGATCAGTGGCAGTATATGAGAATTGGGATAATATAGTGAATATATTCACGGGCGCGCCCAAAGGAAACGCGATTGGCTTAATGGAGCGTCCAAAAGCCGAGGCAGTATCTGGTGCAGGGGCCATAGAACCATCTGACGTTGAAAAAGCTCAAGAGATGGACTATATTCCTTCGGAACCGTCATCTGTAGAAACTGCCCAGGATATGCAAAATATCGGAGCGGCCATTGAATCATCATCCGTGGAAACGGCCAAAGAAATGAGTATTGGGGCACAGGCAGACGCCTCGACAACAGGCCAAGAGGCTTATGATCCGCGCCTACTCGTTGACATGGAGGGCGTTGCGGGACAAGACACTTCTTTGGCAGACAAAGTA
The DNA here is from genome assembly GCA_001001625.1 of Parcubacteria group bacterium GW2011_GWA2_45_30. Taxonomy (GTDB): domain Bacteria; phylum Patescibacteriota; class Minisyncoccia; order Sungbacterales; family HO2-52-23; genus LCKU01. The sequence goes on from LCKU01000007.1 coordinate 12,255, forward strand.
TTTACCGTACAGGAAGGCGATTCTATGTGGAAAATCACGCGTCAAATAGTGAAAGACGGTTTGATTACCGAAGACCAATGGAAAGATGGCTGGCAAAATTCTATGGCGGAATTGACTAACGGCAAAAAAGTTCCTATTCATGAATTGGGCCTGATACATGCCGGAGATCAAGTGCGGGTCATAGAAGATACTGCTGGCCGAATTGATTTTATGGTTGAAGATTATTCGCACGACACCCTTAAACTTGCGGATAATGCCGGATACGCCGAGTATCTGGACAAGGCCGGAAAGCCCAAGCCCCAGTGGTTGCAGGATGCGCTGGCTATGAAAAGTGGTGTTAAGTCCGCTTTGGAACAAAATGCCGTTGCCCTGCAGGAAGCGGCTGTATCCGCGGTGTCTGATACCGGAGGCGAGATTGTGCGAGGCGATGCGGTTTATTTTTCCGAGGCGCTTCGTACTGAATTGCTGGAAAATTTCAATACAGGAACCTTGGCCGAACAGGAAGAAATTTTTGGAGAAATTACGCAAAGGCGTGGAATTTACGGGGACTTGGCTGGATTGGCCTATGATGATCCAACTAAGGCGCAGGATTACGCCCGTAGCGGAGTGGAAGTAATTGGTTTTGAAAATACGCTGAAGACCTCGGAGGTTTATTTGGCCAATCTGGAAGCATTCAATACCTTGCTTAAGGAAAACGAAATTTTTCCCTCATACTTTAATCGGGTGCGCGACGTGCGGGTGGGAGAATTTATGGCATTGGCCAAAGGAGAAACATCATTTGCCGACTCGCCATTCGGATATTTACAAAATCAATTCCGTCTTTATCCGGACAAGTGGCAAAAAATAGCATCTCTTCTGGAGAAATACCAGCCGGGTCGACCGGAAAAGATGCTGACCTTGGGTAAATTCATTAAAGGTCTTGTTGGAGGATAATATTATAACTACTAACTATAAACTACTAACTATTAACTAATTTTATGGTAACTAAACAAATCCCTCTAAATATACAAAAATATCTAAAAGCCGATCTTTTTACCGAACTCGGAATGAATAATTTAAACCCGGAAGAGCGGGTTTCAATGCTGGAAGCAATTGCCGGAGTGCTTCACCAGCGCGTAGCGCTTCGTCTAATGGCCGAGCTTTCCGATGAGCAAAAAGATCAGTTGGAAACATTGGTGACGCGCCATCCGGATGATTCCGTGGCTATGGCCAGATTCCTGCAGTCCGAGGTCCCGAATATGGGCGATATAGTAAACGAAGAAGCTGCGGCGTATAAAAAAACGCTGATTGACAGGATGAAGGCGTAAGTCGGAGATTGCTAAAAAATATATTAAAGGAAACTTCTCGACTTCGCTCGAAGAATAATTTAACATTCTCACATATAAATGTGGCCCTTGTAAATCGGGCCGCATTTTGTTATGCTTTCATCAGCTTATTTTTAAGAAACTGTTGAATAAGTTTTTTCGTAGCGAAATTTCAGAATTTTGAAGCGAGCTTTATGAGACGCGACGCAGGCGTATATGGAAATATACGTCAAGGAGCGGCGAATAAAGCGTAGCCAAAATTCTTAAATTGCAGCCGAAAAGGGCTTATTTAATAGTTTCTATGAGGTGTACCTTGAAAACGAAAAATATCCTGGCCATATCTTTTTTGGCGACCTTGGCTTTTGTTTTTGGTTCCGTAAATACGGTGAATACGCATGATACCATTTTGATAAAGGGAAACTACGCGTGGGAAGTTAAAGTATTTCCCGCATCGGATTGTAAAGCCACCATCGAAGAAAACGAACATCCAAAGTGTGCCTACCACGTTGTAAAAAAGGGTGAAACTCTTTCGCGTATCGCGGTTCGTTATAGCGCCAAAGATTATCGCATGACAGTTGAAAATATTCTGGCTACGGGTAAAAACCGAACTGAAATCGCCAAACGCGTTACGCCGCGCCTAAAAAAGATTTCTGCCAAAGAAGGACATTGGATTTTTGAAGGGCAAGTTATTTTCCTTCCGCTTTCAACCACTACCGAAATTGCAGCTGCGAAAGCCATGGAGGCGGTTGCAAAAAAATCCGCGCAGGGCGTTCAAAATGTCGGTTTAAGCGAATTAGAACGGGTCATGTGGATTTTTATTGCAGTTCTCGTTTTGGTTATGGTTTATGGGATGATATCGATTTATCGCAAACTAAAAAGATATTCAGCGCCGCGCACTCCGCAGGATAGGGAAAACGCGATCAATCCCAAGGATTGGAAAATGGATGAACAGGATAAAACGGAAGGTCCGGATAAGAAAACAAAGCCATCCGATTGGAATGATTGGGCACCCAAGATCCTACTCATCGGATTTACCCTTTTTGCGCTTACCTCGAACGCTTACGCCGGAGAAATCTCCGGAATACTCATTGATTTCGGATATTTTGGGCTTCTAACGCGGCCCGATTTCATCATGGGTATACTGACAATAGTGTTATCTGTAAAAAATGAAAAATGTTAAACACCGAGTGTTTAACATTACAACTTTATTAAGTTCAAAAAAACGCGGCGTCTGCGGACGTCGCGTTACTCGTTATCAGGAAACTATTGAATATTGAATGAATATCGAAGTCCGACTTCAATAGCGCGCTATTGAAGTCGGACTTCGTTTATTTCGTCCGAAGACGTTTTTGCTTCTTGATCCCCTGTTTCGAGCGAAGTCGAGGGATTGATTCTTAATTCTTGATTATCGTTTTTAACCATTCCTAAAGATATCCTGTGTTCTTTCGGGTCCGTAAAAAGTATTTTGAATTGATAGATTTTCCCGAGTTCTAGCGCTTTGCGCATATACGTTTCGGTCCCAAATTCGGAGATATGCACAAGTCCCTGGATATTTTCGCCAAGGTCGGCAAATGCTCCAAAGGGATTAAATTTGGTGATTTTGGCCTCTACCAGGTCGCCTTTTTTATATTTTTCCGTGGCTTGGGTCCACGGGTCGGGCTTCAATGCTTTTAAGGAAAGAGAAATTTTACCGGCCTGCATGTCAATAATTTTTGCGTTAACGCGGTCCCCCGGTTTTAAAACCAAACGCGGATTTTCAATCAGCGTCCAATCAATCTCGGAAATATGTATCAGTCCTTCCAGCCCGGCTTCGTCAAATTTCATGAATGCTCCGAAATCCACCACGCCGGTGATTTCCCCCTCCACCGTGTCCCCTGTTTTGTATTTGGTAAAAGCAGAGCGCAATGCTTCCTCTTCTTGTCCGCGTTCGGAAAAAATCAATTTATTTTCTTTGGAGTTAACATCTATTATTTTTACTTTCAGGGTTTGGCCGACAATTCTTTGCAGTTCTTGCAAGATTTTTTCTTTTTCGCCGCCATCCACCCGCGGATAATGCGCCGATGTAAGTTGGGAGGTGGGCAGAAACCCCTGGACTCCGTGGGCTTCCAAAATCAGACCCCCGCGGTTGGCCTCCTGCACCGCGAGATCCAGAAGCGCTCCCTCCTGCATGAGGCGGATAAGTTCCACCCATTTTCTGTCTTCACCGGCTTCGCGCAGTGAAAGTTCACGGTAACCCTCTTCGTTGTCAAGTGAGGTAATTTTTACGCTTACCGTGTCGCCGGGTTTTAAAGCCCGCGCCGATTCGCCCGCCGCATAAAATTCCCGGCCGTAAATTACGCCATTGCCAAAAGGCCCCAAGTCCACAAAAATCCTCGGGCCTTTCCGTTCCAAAACTATACCCTCCACAATGTCCCCGATTTTGGGAAATGCTAAAGCTGCCCCGTTTTTTAGCATCTGCTCCATGGGATGGATTGATTTGGGCTTTAAAGCCGCATTTTCTTCAAGGGCATCGTCTGTTAAGGCATTCTTTTGTTTGACAGCCATGTTATTCACAATTTTTACATCATATAGGGTATTAACACATTTGGCAAGCGGGATAAATTGTGCTACAATTAATCGCGAACAGCGCGAATAAAAACGCCTCTGGCGCTTGACGCGAACAGCGCGAACAGAAATATAAACTGTTAGTGCTGTTCGTTACTGTTAGTGCTGTTTATGTTTTCATGGTGATAAATTGGCTCGGACAAGCATGTTTTAAAATCCAATCCGGGGAATTCGTGATGGTTATTGATCCGTTTGCCAAAGAGGTCGGTTTTGCTCCGCCTCGTTTTCGCGCAGACGCGGTTTTGGTTACCCACGCGCATTTTGATCATGCTAATTCCGCTAGTTTGACCGGGGACCCATTTGTGATTACCGGACCCGGCGAATATGAAGTGAAAGGAGTATATGTGGAAGGGATAGAAACGTTTCATGATAACTCGCAGGGCAAGGAGCGGGGCTTCAATACGATTTACCGCATTGAAATGGAAGGACTGCGTTTGGCGCATTTGGGGGATTTTGGCGAAAGCGCCATGCGGGATGAAACCGTGGAGGCGCTGGGCGATATTGATATCCTGATGATTCCGGTGGGCGGACGTTTTACGATTGATGCGGAGGAGGCAGCCAAGGTGGTGAAACAAATAGAACCGCGATACGTAATTCCCATGCACTATAAAATTCCGGGATTAAAAATCGCCATTGATTCTGCGGAGGATTTTTTGAAAGAAATGGGCGCGGCCAAAATTGAGGCGCAGGAAAAATTTGTAATAAAGAAAAAAGATATTGGGGAGGAAGAGAAGACAGAGGTTATTCTGCTTAAACCCGCGTAAATAAACGCACAAAACCCAGATATGCACAAAACCCATTTAGCTAAATTTCTAATTACCTAATTGTCTAATTTCTAATAAAATGTCCAATAAAGAAATTAAGAATTTAGGCCTTAGAAATTTCATTAACACATGAAACCAATTTTGCGAGTTATTGAAATAGTCCGGGATTGGCCCGAAGAAGCGCGCCGCCTGCTGGCGGGCGTGATTTTGGTATGCGCCGCAATTTTCATGTTTTTCAGCTGGGGAGCATCAACTTCTTCGCGGCTGGCGGATTTATCATCCGATGGGGTTTCATCGGTGTTTAACGCCGGAGGCGCTACTCCGATTTCGCCCGAAATTATAGCCGAACTTCCCGTCGGGGCCCGCGAAGCCGTGGGGCCGCTGGCCGGAATTGCGGAATCCATGAAGTCCTCTGCCGAGTTTTTTACCAGCCGTCTGCGTTATGGCGCGCCGCAGGAAAAAAGTATTGGTGCCGGCTGGAACTTGTCATGGATTAAAAATGCCGGACGCGCGGTGAAATCCGCAGCCGCGATTATAGCATCCGAATTTTCCGAACGGACGCGTAATTTACTTAAACCATTTTTGTCAGGGGAAGGAGGAGTTTTTTAAAGATAAATTTCTAATCGTCTAATTCACCTAATTTCTAATAAAATGTCCAATAAAGAAATTAAGAATTTAGGCCTTAGAAATTTTATTAGGTGAATTAGGAATTAGGTGAATTTGGAATTTTTATTCATGTCTGATATTGGCAAAATACAACAAATAGAAATAGTGGATGAAATGAGAGAGTCATACCTTGACTACGCGATGTCTGTTATCGTCGCGCGCGCCCTGCCGGATGTCCGGGACGGTTTAAAACCCGTGCACCGCCGCATTTTATATTCCATGCACGATATGGGCCTGACGCATACGGTTAAATTCCGCAAATCAGCGGCGATTGTCGGCGATTGTCTTGGAAAATATCATCCGCATGGCGACATAGCGGTGTATGACACCCTGGTGCGTCTGGCGCAGAATTTCTCACTGCGCTACACCCTGATTGACGGCCAGGGGAATTTTGGCTCAATTGACGGGGATTCCGCGGCAGCGATGCGCTACACGGAGGCAAGAATGACTCGCATTGGCGAGGAACTTTTACGCGATATTGAAAAAGACACGGTGAATTTCCGGCCCAATTATGACGGAACGCGCCATGAACCGATTGTACTCCCCTCCTCCATTCCCAATTTGATTCTAAATGGCACGATCGGGATTGCGGTGGGCATGGCAACCAATATTCCTCCGCATAATATGACGGAGGTTGTGGATGCGCTTATCCATCTCATCAATCATCCCAAGGTCTCCAATGACGATTTAATGGAGTTTGTGAAAGGACCGGATTTTCCAACCGGCGGAATTATTTTTGATGAAAAAGAAATTCGCGCAACCTATGCCGCGGGCAAGGGCGCGATTTTAAACCGCGGAGTAGCGGAAGTTACCGAAGATGCCAGGGGGCATGCGCAGATTATAATTACCGAAATTCCCTATCAGGTGAATAAAGCCGAACTTATTGAAACTATTGCCAATATGGTGCATGAAAAGCGGCTGGAAGGCATCCGCGATATCCGGGATGAATCGGACAAAGACGGATTGCGGGTCGTGATTGAATTAAAACAAGACGCCCATCCGCAAAAAGTGCTTAACAATCTTTATCAGCACACGGACCTGGAAAAAAGTTTTCATTTGAATATGCTGGCCTTAGTGGATGGAATCCAGCCGCAGGTTTTGTCGTTAAAAAGCGTTCTGGAAGAGTTTGCGAAGCATCGAATAGATGTGGTGACCAGGCGCACGAAATTTGATCTGGCGCGGACGCGCGAGCGCATCCATATTTTGGAGGGTTTGAAAAAAGCGCTGGATAATATTGACCGCGTAATTGAAACCATCAAAAAATCCGCGGATAAAGACGAGGCGCGGACGAATTTGATGAAAAAATTCGGGCTTTCCGAAATCCAGGCGAGTGCCATTTTGGAGATGCGCCTGCAAAGTTTGGCCGGATTGGAGCGCCAAAAAATCGAGGCGGAATTGAAAGAAAAAAATGCGCTGGCGCGTTCATTAGAGGCCCTTCTTAAAGATCCGCAGAAAATCCGCGCCGAAATCATAAAAGAACTCGGAGATATAAAACAAAAATATGGCGACGAGCGCCGGACCAAAGTTGTGAAATCCTCCCCCAGGGAATTTTCCGAGGAGGATTTGATAGCGGATGAAGAAGTGGTGGTGGTGCTGACGCGCGGCGGATATATCAAGCGTATCAAGCCCGAAAATTATCGTATGCAAAAACGCGGCGGCAAAGGGCTGATCGGCATAGAAACCAAAGAGGAAGATGCGGTGGAGCGCCTGATAACTTGCCATACCCATTCGTCTCTGCTTTTTTTCACGGATTCCGGGAAAATTTACGAAGTGCGGGCCTATGAGGTGCCGGAGGGTTCGCGCACGTCCAAGGGCAAAACCATTTTTAACTTTTTGTCCATTGCGCAGGGCGAGCACGTGACCTCAATTCTTGCGGTTCCGAAAAAAGATAAGAAAAAAGACAAGGCCGCCGGATATACCCCGTTACATTCCAAGAATTCATCGTCTCAAAATGGCACGGGTGAAAAATTATCTAAATCGCAGCCGCAAGATCGAAAAAACCATAAGAATGTAACGGGGTATATAGTTATGGTTACGCAAAATGGTATAATAAAGAAAGTGGACTCCTCGGTTTTTGAAAACGTGCGCCGTTCCGGACTCATTGCCATAAATTTGAAAAAAGGAGATGCGCTTGATTTTGCGGAACTTACCACCGGCTTTGATGAATTGATCCTTGCCACCAAACAGGGTCAAGCCATTCATTTCAAAGAAACCGATGTGCGGCCCATGGGCCGCACCGCCGCCGGAGTTAAAGCCATCCGGCTCAAGAAAAATGATTTGGTTGTCGGCATGGGCGTAGTCAATAACCAGCCCGCCCTGAGTCGAGTCGAAGGGTTACCTACTACTGGCAACCAGAGATTATTGGTAATTATGGATCAGGGCTACGGCAAGCAAACGCTTATTAAGCAATATAAAATTCAGCGTCGCGGAGGATCCGGAATCAAAACAGCCAAAGTAACTTCCAAAACCGGATCCGTGGTCGGAGCATATGTCATTGGCGCCGAGGAGACCGAACTCATTGCAATTTCCCGCAAAGGCCAGGTTATTCGTACTGGACTTTCTTCCATTCCGACTTTGGGACGCGCAACCCAGGGAGTAAGAATTATGAAATTGAATCCCGGGGACGCGGTGGCGTCGATAACTACATTATGACGAGTATCAAGTATTAAAAATCAAGTATTAAGGACGGCCTTAATACTTAATACTGGATACTTATTACTTACTACTGTGGATTCTTCTCCATCATTTCTTGATCCAGAAAAAGTTGTCAAGCAATTTAATTTGTCTGCGGGGGATCACGTTGCGGATTTTGGCGCCGGGCACGGGTACTTAACAATTCCCATGGCGCGGATCGTGGGCGGGGACGGTAAAATTTTCGCGCTTGATATCCAGAAAAATTCCCTGGACATGATTCGTTCCAAGGCGCGCCTCGAACATTTGCTTAATATCGAAACTATTTGGTCGGATCTGGAGGAGCCGCAAGGGTCGCATATCAAGGCCGGTTATATTGACTTTGCGGTGATCGCAAATATCTTGTTTCAGTTGGAAAATAAAAATACGGTTTTTAACGAGGCCTATCGGATTTTGCGCAAGGACGGAAAATTGGCCGCTCTGGAATGGGAGGGAACATTGCAAAGTTCGCTTGGTCCCCCCCTGGAACTCCGCATCCCCAAAGAAGAAACCGTGCGTCTGGCAACCGATGCCGGATTTAAATTGGAACGGGAATTTGACGGAGGAACGCACCACTATGGATTATTGTTTAAGAAACAATAATCCATAAATTCGAAGCACAAAATCTAAAATCCTAAACAAATTCTAAATGATTAAAATCTCAAATTCCAAACGCGTTTCTATATTTAGAATTTAAAATTTAGGGATTGTTTCGAATTTCGATATTAGGATTTCGAATTTTATAGCATTATGGCTGATCAAAAAACAATAGTTTACGCAGTGTTCGGGGTTGTGGGGCTTATTGTGGTCCTGCTGGTTTTCGGTTTTTTGTTCGGCCGGGAAGAATCCGAGTCGCTTTCGGCCGATCTTAAATTTTGGGGCTACGGAGATGATGAGTATGTTTGGCGCGACATAATTTCCGGCTATGCCGAAAAATATAGCGGTTCTTCGGTTACCTATACGCGCCTGAATGACCAGACATATGAGGACACGATTGTGAACCGTTTGGCCGCCGGGACGGGCCCGGATATTTTTATGTTAAAAAATACCGCGGTGGTTAAGCATGCGGATAAGATTGTGCCCCTGCCCCAGGATTATTTCCAATTCTATCCAAAGGACTTTAAGAAAACCTTTGCGGATATTGCTACCGACGAATTGCTCGCCGGACCGCAAAATGCGTTTTTGCGTTTGGACAGCGAGCAAATAGTCGGATTCCCGCTTTATGTTGACGCACTGGCGCTTTTTTATCATAAGGATCTTTTTAATAGTTCCGGTATCGCGACTCCTCCGGTAACCTGGGATGATTTGCTTGAAGCGTCAAGAAAAGTGACTAAACTCGCCTTTGGAGGCGGGATTGAAAAAGCCGGTGCCGCCTTGGGAACATATGCCAATGTGGAGCGCGCTTTTGAGATTTTAAGTTCGCTCCTTATGCAACAGGGAAGCCCTATTATTGACCGTCGCACCAAAGACGTCCGGCTGGATGCGGCCGCCAGCAATGTTTTACAGTTTTATACGTCATTTTCCAATCAAACCAAGCAAAATTATTCCTGGTCCGGACGCATGCCTAATTCCTTTGAGGCGCTGGCGCGCGGAGATGCGGCCATAGCATTCGGCACTGCCACCGATATGCAAAGAATTCTGGCCAAAAATCCCCATTTGCGCCTGGGAATCGCTGTCTTGCCCCAGCGCAAGGGATCCACTGTGTCGGTTACCCAGGGTGAATATGCGGTTTTGGCGGTGTCGCGTCTTTCCCCGAATCCCTTGGCCGCCTGGCAATTCATCCGCTATGCCACAGATCCGGAACAATCCCAAAAATACTTGGAAAAAACCTTGCGCGCTCCGGCGCGCCGCGATCTGATCGCCAAAGGAACATCCTCCGAGGCACTTGACGTGTTTTATCGTTCAGCCCTTATTGCCAAAAGTTGGCCGGTGCCGGATGAGCGCAGAACCAAATTTATTTTTCAGGATGCGGTAGAATCAATACTAAGCGGGGCATCGGACCCGTCCCGCGCCGCCCAGAATTTGTCCCAGCAATTACAGTTATTATTGCCGAAGTAGCTTGAAAACGCACAAAACTCAGACATGCACAAAACCCATTTAGCTAAATTTCTAATTACCTAATTGTCTAATTTCTAATAAAATGTCCAATAAAGAAATTAAGAATTTAGGCCTTAGAAATTTTCTTATATCCGCAGTTGTTTTGTTTGTATTTTTGCCTATTCTCGCAGATGCCGCTTTAGTTCCGGAATGTCTTGGGACTAAGAAAGGTGGAGCTGCTGATGGCTCGGATGATATTCAAGTTGCCGGCTATTGCACCATCTGCGATCTTTTTGTTCTTATCCAAAATATTTTAAGATTTGCCTGGATCTATATTGCCATGCCTTTGGCGGCCCTAATGTTGGCTTACGGCGGGTTTATGATGCTTGTGCCAGGCGTTAGTGGCGAAAAAGGAGCCGCCTCTGTTTCTAAAGGCAAAAAAATAATCACCAACACTCTTATCGGGATTGCTATTGTTTTTCTGGCTTGGCTGGGCATAGACACAATTATAAAAACCATGGGCGGATTTCAATATGGTGGAGACAGCCAATTTGGCTTCTGGAATCAAATCAATTGCACCGCCGCTCCGATTACGATTGGGGGTGGTGATACGGGTACTGAAACTGGTACCGAAACCGGCACGGGGACGGGACCTTTGGCGGGAAAATTAAGTCATGCACAAGCGCTTTCGCAATTAAATGCCGCTGGAATAAATGTTACGTCTTCAGGGAATTGTTCTGATAAAAATAATAAGAATTGTACATCACTTGACGGGATACAACAATCAACCATAAATGAAGTCATACGTTTTAAAAATAGTTGCGCCGGGTGCACAGTTACTATTACGGGAGGAACAGAAATTGGCCATGAAGCAGGCGGAATATCGCATGCGACTGGCAGAAAAATTGATATCGATGCGACTTCCCAGATACGCAGTTATATCACCAACCCCGTTAACAGATATACTGACGCGGGAATTCGAGCAAGTGACGGCGCAAAAATGTATCGTGCTCCTAACGGCGCAATTTATGCAGATGAGGGAAATCATTTTGATATAGTTGCGCCGCTTTAAGTGGAAAAGCCGAGTTTGCGGCTAACCCCCGGCGAAGAGTATTATATAATCATGGATTACATTACCTCCGCATTCGTTATATACGTGATGTGTTTTTACATCGTAACGGATGAGCTTACATTGTTGGATTAAAGGCAAACACGAATAAAAAACTAATTCATTTAACGAATATTCGTTTAGATTCGTTCTTGATATTCGTTTTTTATTCGCGTATACACATGTGGAAAAACCCCTTGCTTTTAGGCGTATTTTCGGCTATACTGTTGGTATCAGCTCCTTTTGGCTTTATTACTGCCCAAGGCAACATACCCAATCCTATAAAATACGATAATTTCCCCGAACTTTTGCTGGCCATTACCACGGCTGTACGCAATATAGGAATGGTTTTGGCGGTTCTGGCTATAGTGATTATCGGGTTTAAGTTTATTCAGGCCTCGGCCGCCGGCAACGAAGGAGGGATCAAGGAGGCGCGTAAATACTTTTGGTGGGTGCTTATCGGAACCGCGGTGGTGGTTGGGGCGTCGGTAATTGCCGAGGCGGTGATCAATTTTGTGAAAGGAATTTAAATGTGATGCCAATCCAATGCGAATTTAATGCCAATCTACCAATTGCCAATGATTATTCTTCGAGTGAAATCGAGAAGACACCTTTATTAAATGTATATTCTCGACAGGCTCGAATAGTAATAATTTGCAATTCGCCAGATTAGTATTTCATTTGTAGATTGGCATCACTGCTTCAAAAGGTCGAATCTGAATACATATTTAATAGTTTATATTTAAATGTCAAAACTTGTTAAATTATCAGTAATCGCATCAGTTCTGTTCCCGTTGGCGGCCGCGGCGCAACCCGTTCCTGCTAACGTAAATTCCATTATCTTGACTGTTGGCAATACGGCTAATCTTGTTATCGGGGCTGGCAGTTATGGCTGCGGCCTGGGGAATCACCCAGCTTTTGATTCAATATGTTGGACCCGGAACCGCTCCGCCGACCTTTGTGAAGCCGCCGACCGTCTAGTGGCAAAGATATGTGTTTTAGCTTATTATTTTGTGCAATCTGGGGATGTTTCAACATCCCCAGATTGCTATGCCAAGCAGTGAAAATTCGAATTTCTACTGCCTGGTATGGATTGTAGAGATTTTTAAGATCATGAAGCAATTTTTTGCAATTTTGCTAATAACAGCGATTCCGGTTTTTGTTTCGGCTAAAACCATCAATGATATTGTTACGGCCGTACAGACTGGAATTGTGAATCCGGCCATCAATTTTTTGCTGGCCGCGGCCTCCGCGGTGTTTATGTACGGAATAATTCAGTATCTGATCGGATCCCAGGGAGATCAGGCCAAACTGGATAAGGGCAAAAAAATCATGTTTTGGGGCATCATCGGGATGTTTATTATGGCGTCGGCCTGGGGAATTGTAAGAATTTTGTGCAATTTTTTCGAAACATGCAGTTAAAATTTATCAGAATTTTTTTAGCAGTTCTGTTTTTGCCCTTATTTGCGCAGGCCCAAACCTTTGGCGAGATTTTCAGCAAAATGGCAAGCACCGCCAATTTAATTGTCGGCGCTCTTTTTGTGATATCTACCGTAGTGTTTTTCTGGGGCGTGGTGAAATTTATTGCCGCCTCTGACAATCCCCAGGAACGCCAAAAAGCCAAAGCCATACTTTGGTGGGGAATTATCGGCATGGCTGTTATGGCCTCGGCTTGGGGTATTGCTTTCATCCTCAAAGAGTATTTTCAAATCGGAAATCAACAGCCACAATTTCTTACCCCGCCCGCCTTAACGCCCATACCTTTACCAGGTTAGTTTATATAGTTCAACAATTGTTAAACACTGAGTGTTTAACAATTGTTGGAGTGAGGATTCCATTCTATTTTAAAACCACGGGTAGAAGAATCCATGATTCTTCCGTCCCGTGGTTTTGTTTCTGACTGCCGCGTTATGGCCAGTATCCGCGGCGGCTACGATTACGGATCCCCTCCAGGTAATAATGCCATCCGGTGCCGTATCCGCTACGGTATCCGTTCTCGCATGACTCCCGCAATGGGAGTGATGAATAACTGCGGCAGTAGCTTCTGTGGGTATCCAGGAATCCATTGATTCCCCGTTGATACCCATGCTCACGCGCTTGGTGATACACGGTATTTTGGTAATCGCTTTCGCGCCGCCTTTTTCCCTCATCGCACGCCATTCGTTCCTCGCTTCCCAATGGGAAGCGGGAGCAGTTTATGCGGTACGTATAGCGAGAACTGTAGCCGTAGTCGCGGTACCCATAATCATATTGGTACCCATATCCGCCGCTGTCTATCCCGAAGTCAAAACTTCCCCGGATGCATCCCGTTAAACTAAACAATAATGCCAATCCAGCCACAACCCAAATAGCCAGCCTAAGCAATAATGTCAATCCGGCCGCAGCCAAACTAGCCAGCCACTCAATTTTTCCGTTCATCTCACGATCCTCCTTTTGTTCAAGATCTATATTTACATTATATCACAAATATAGTATAAAATCAAGGGGTTGGAATTTTAGCGTATTTTTGCTATTCTTGCAAATATAATATATAGGCATAGAGGGCAGGTGGTGAAATGGCATACACGCAGGGTTTAGGACCCTGTGCCGCAAGGCGTGAGGGTTCAAATCCCTCCCTGCCCAGAGCAGAAGTCGCCGATGTAGCTCAGCTTGCCCTCCCACCTTTGCCAACGTAGCTCAGTCGGCAGAGCAACTCCATGGTAAGGAGTAGGTTGTCGGTTCGATTCCGACCGTTGGCTTTAAAGGTGGGAGGGTGAACAGAGCAACTCCATGGTAAGGAGTAGGTCGTCGGTTCAATCCCGACCATCGGCTTAAAAATTTCATGACGGCGTCGCAAGCGCCACCATTAAAAAATGCTAACGTGAGTTAACAGGCGGTTGAGAATGCTTATTTTCAGTCATTATTAAAGCGAGGAAAGTGCTTTTGAAAACACTGGGAGGCCGAGCGGCCATGGTTCGCGCGTGATTGCGCGAGAGCGAGGCCGACCCGTGATGAGCGCCGACGCGGCGGGTCGGCGCGAAGATTTTCAAAAGCATTTTCCGAGCGATTAGTTGTGTCTGAAAATCAAATGTTCGAAAACCGCTATTGCGAATAAATCTATGCCTCAACCCAATTTAATTCGTATGCAGTGCACCGTATGCAAGCGTTATAATTACTGGACGCGGAAAAATATCCGCAAAGTGGAACGTAAATTGCAGTACAAAAAATACTGCAAATGGTGTCGAAAGCATACGTCGCACAAAGAAGCAAAGAAAACCTAACATTTTGCGCGGCAAAATGTTTTAGGGGGTATAGTGAAACGGCATCATGACGCTCTCCAAAAGCGTTGTTCTAGGTTCAAATCCTAGTGCCCCCGTGTACGAACGCTGGTCCGGCGAGAAAAAAAACTCTTGGTCTGACATTTTGTTTCCTCTCCGCTCATTGATTTATATTTGTTTCATCGTTCTGGCGCCGATTGCGGCATTTGGGCTGGCGGTAGAACAGCTTACAACCGGCGGACTGCTGCCCGCCGAAGTTGCCGCCGCAAGTGATCGGTTGTTCAAATTAGACGGCGCAATTTTCTCTCGGGCCATACCTTTTTGGTTTCAGGAGAGCGGAAGCATCCAGAAGCCGATATTTGATTTTTTAGCTCCGCTCATCATTAATGCGTATTTTTATCTTTCGCTCGTAATTCCGATATTTTTTATAATTTTTTTGTTGCGGGATGGAAAAATATTTTCCCGTTTTTTGACCACTTTTTTTATCTGTATGATTTTAAGCGTGCCTTTTTCGGGAAAATCCGCATATTGCCCGAGAATGCGGAACGTAGATTTTTGCCGATTACCACATTTCCCAGTATGCACATTGCTTGGGCAACAGCGATTTTGTATTTTGGCCTGCGTCTCGGGCGATCATTTGCGTTTTTTTTAATTCCTTACTACGCGCTCAATTTTATCGGTTCGTTCTATACGCTTCAGCACTATGTGGTTGACGGTATTGCGGGAATTGTCGTCGGTTTTATCGCGATAGCAATCGCGTCATGTTTTATAAGCGAGTCGCCTCCATATATTGAGCGCATTCGCGCGTTGATCCTCGGAGACATACAACAGTTTATTTTTTTGATATCCAAATGATTTATATTTATTTGTTTTCAATTATCGTGCTGGTTATCGGCGCAGCTGTGTTTTTATGGTTTTTGGTTTGGACCGTAATCATCGGGGATATCCGCGGGGCTCCGTTTGTTGCCTCCCGTCGCGATAAAATCAGGCTGATGTGCGATTTGGCCGGAATTCGGTCAGGTTTGCGAGTTGTGGATTTGGGTTCCGGGGATGGTGCGATTTTATTTGAGGCGGCGCGTCGTGGCGCAGACGCAATCGGCCTTGAAATAAACCCGTTTTTGGTATGGTTTTCGCGTATTCGCGCAAAACGCCTAGGTTTACGCGATAAAATAACCATTTTACGGCAGGATTTTTATTCCTATCCTTTGGGCGAGGTGGATGCGGTTTTGGTCTATCTATGGCCGGAAACTATGGATCGCCTGCGCGATAAATTTTTGCGCGAATGTCGGCTCGGAACTAAAATAATATCCAACGCCTTTCCCATAAAGGGGTGGAGGGCTATAATGGAGAAAGATGATGTATTCGTATATGAGATAAAATAATTGCTATGGATGAAAAAATTTATTTAATTGTAGAAAAATATCTTCACGAAAAAGGATTGTCCCACGACATTGCCGCTACTTTCGAGGATGTTTTGATTATTGACCAAAAATCCGACATTCCTTCGCGCAGTTCCATTAAAGACACCCGTTCGCGCCTGGCTAGGGATTTTTTTCTGAATATTCCGGTGGTTTCCGCCAATATGGATACCGTGACTGAATCGCAGATGGCAATCGCTTTAGCTCGTTTGGGCGGCATCGGATTCATCCATCAATTTCTTCCGATCGAGAAGCGGGTGCGGGAAATTGAAAAAGTTAAGCGCGCGGACAGTGGCATCATTGAACGGCCATTTACCGTGGGGCCGGATTTAAACCTGCGCGCGGCGCGCGAGATGATGAAAAAATGGCAAGTGTCAGGACTTTTGGTTGTTGATTCGGATACCCAAAAACTTGTAGGCATTCTAACTTCGCGCGATGTGCGTTTTGAAGATGCGGAGGATAAAAAAGTTGCGGAGATTATGACTGAAATGCCGCTAATCACCGCGTTATCTGGAACAAATTTGGAGCAGGCGCGCGTTATCTTGAAAAAAAATAAAGTAGAGAAATTGCCCCTGGTGGATGAAGAAGGACATGTTGTCGGATTAATTACCGCCAAAGATATTTTAAAAATAGAGCAGTATCCCTTGGCGCTACGCGATCCAAAGGGCCGGTTGTCAGTTGGCGCCACGGTCGGCGTATCGGGTGACTTTTTGACAGACGCAGCAGCGCTTGTTGAGGCAGGAGCTGACGTTATTTTGGTGGATACGGCGCGCGGATTTTCTACGCGGCTTGAGGATGCGGTTACGCGGCTCAAAAACGAACTTGGCGCGGATTTTCCGGTTGTTGCCGGAAATGTTGATACGCCGGAAGGCGCTTTAATGTTGATTCAAGCCGGAGTAGATGCGGTAAAAGTAGGCATCGGGCCTGGTGCGGTTTGTAAAACCCGGGAAGGGCCCGGGGTCGGTATGCCGCAATTGACAGCCGTGGCCGAATGCGCTGCCGCGGCCAACGCGCATGGGGTTCCGATAATTGCGGATGGCGGAATTCGAGGAGGATCGGATTTTTGTAAGGCGCTGGCCGCCGGAGCATCTTCGGTCATGATGGGATGGATTTTTGCCGGATGCGAGGAAACGCCCGGGGAGCAGTTTTACGAGGACGGAGAAAGGTGGAAGATTTATCGCGGCTCGGCTTCGCTTGAATTTCAAATTTCCCGAGTTGACCGCGATGAATCGGAAAAACTGCGCGCGCCTGAAGGAGTGCCGCGTCGCGTTCGGTATCGTGGAGAAGCCAAAGGGGCGGTGGAGGAACTTATGGGGGCATTGCGCTCCTCCATGAGCTATGTTGGCGCCTGGACTTTGGAAGAATATCGGCGCGTTGCCAAATTCCGGAGGCAAACGGCATCCGGTTATACCGAAGGCAAACCGATTTGATTCGCTATAGCGATTTTCGGCAATTTCTTTTACAGACACGCAAAAATTTCCCTGCGAGAAATTTTTCTCAGGACTCGGCATTGCTCTTTCCGCCTCTCGGCGGAAATCCATGCCCGCAATACCTCGTCATGGTCTGTAAAAGAAATTGCCAAAACCGCATGTATGCCTGTTTATAGGATGTTATTAAGTGTAGGAACTAGTCGCGTTGTTCACAGTTCCTGCGGATAAAAATAATTGATAAGTTGTTCCATTGGAGTACGATTGTTGATGCCTTTATGCGGTTT
>LCKU01000008.1:0-7519 GCA_001001625.1 Parcubacteria group bacterium GW2011_GWA2_45_30
CAAAATAAAATAAAGCCTATAATCCCAACTCATGGCGTACTTCTTTTGAAGAATAATACTCGCCCCCCGCAATTTCTTTAAGTCCATTTTCTACGGCTCTTTTTTCACGAGTGGTTAAGCGTTCGGCGGAAACCCAAAACCGCACAAGTTTTTCATACTCTGCCTTAGGCACTTTTACAAACCCATCCTTCTGTATTATTTTTTTCGGAATCGTGATGGTAGGCATATTCGCATTGCTCAAATTAAAAATTCAAAATGCAAAAATCAAAATTATAAAATTTTATTCTGAAAAATATTTTTTCTTTAAAAATTCGGTATTTTTCTTCCTCCATACTTCAGCTTCTTTTGTTAAAGGCAACGGCCCCTTTCTCATTTTTTCGCGTAGACGCCTGCCGGCTTCCGTCAACACTTCATTTATTTTACCGGCTTCCCATGTTGACCACTCACGATTCAAATATTCTTCCGAAACATCTGATTCCCGCGCCACTTGTTCAAAATTTTCCTTCTCACCAATAAAACTCCATTTAGGTTGATTGGGAGCAGCAATTTCAAGAAAGGGGTACGGACCTCCTCGATCCACATGCCCCTCGCAGGATTGTTCGGTTGTCAAACCCGTCAAATTCGCGGCAACTACCGCCTCTTTTATTCCTTCATCAATTCCATGTCCAGCCGCATCGGCAATTTTATCAATTTCCTCTCTTTTTTTCTGCCATACTTCCAATTTTTCTTTCTGCCCGGAATTTATACTTTCCACTTTTCTTGGTCCTTCCATAATTTTTATTTAAAATCTTCCAAAACAGGCATTATAAAAGGAACTAATTTATCCGGCTCTCCAAAATTGTGCTTATAAATCAGAGCCGTCGGATTCTCAAATTTATCTCTTGAACCATAAAAACCAATTTGACATCTACGCATACTTTTTATTTAATAACTTAGAGGTAATGTCATTTTTAGACAATGGGAGGACAAGTTTGCTTGGTTCGCGCGAAACGCGAAAACTTGTCCGACCCTTAGCGAATGCGCCGCCGGAGCGCATGAGCGTGTCTAAAAATGGTATTGCCGAGAAGAAATTTATTATACATTTTCCAAAAACTCAAACACTTTCTCATTGCGCAATATGCCGATTAAAAAATATCATAACGATTTCAAAAACTCCTCTGGCGATAATCTGGCATCATCTATAATGGCATGAACAAGCGGACGTTTCAGTGTTTTTCCCTGATGAATCGGCACCACCGTTCGCGCGTTATTTTTAGGATTAATCATTATCAGATGACTTCCTTTCTGCCGATCTTTTACGAAACCAGCGCGTTCCAGGGCCCGTACCATCTTCTTGGAAGTAAGCGAAGGCAGTCGCATAATTTATCGCGAAATTAAAACCGGCACATTGACCACGCCCTGAAACGACTTCGACTCTTGAGGAATTGATTCTCTATGCACGCGTAAACTTTCTAAATATACTTCAATCGCCTCTTTAATGTTCTGTTCTGTCTCCTCAAGAGTTTCCCCTTGCGTATGGCATCCCGGAAGCGCTGGCACCAAAGCAACGTACCCGCCCTCGGGAGCGACTTCGTAAAAAACACTATAGGAATAATTTTTCTTAAACTTTTTCATAATTCGCCACATGAGATTACGTTCTATAAAATCAAGACCGCCTCTAATTCAGTTGGAGTGGATTTGGTCGCCATAACATTAATATATCACACCATTTCCAAAAAATCAAATACTTTCTCGTTTCGCAATATGCCTCGAGTATACTCCCGCAGGGCTTCCGGGTCAAACTTCTTGGCCGCATCCTCTACACTCTCAAATTGCTTCAAAAAGTCATTAGCGCGCGCATCAATTTCTTCTTTTGTTGGCTCAATTTTCTCGCGATTCGCGATTTCCCGAAGGCAAAACGCTATTCTTACGCGCCGCTCTGCCTCGCCTTGCCATTCGCGCCGTAATTCTTCCTGATTCTTCTTTATATGTAGGAAATAATCCTCCCATTTCATTCCCATATTCCCGACCCCTAATTTCAATTCTTCAAACATTTTATCCAATTCAGATTCAACCAGAATTTGCGGAGTATCAATTTTCGCGGATTTGGCAATTTCGCTGATGATTTCGGAGTGCAGGCGCTGGCTTTCTTTGTCCTTTTTTTCGGAAGTCAAACCCTCGCGTATATTTTGCTTCAACGCCTCAAGCGACTCAAATCCGCCAAGATTTTTGGCAAATTCATCCGAGAATGGCGGCAATTTCCGCTCCTGCACCAAATTCATTTTTACCGAAAAATCAAGCGGCTTTCCGGCCAATGCGATTTCCCGCCAATCAGGAGGCGCAACCAACATAAACGATTTTTCTTCTCCGGCCTTTACTCCAAGCAGTGCGTCTTCAAATCCGGGGATGAATTTTCCCTGTCCCAAAATAAACGGATGATTTTTTGATTCGCCTCCTTCAATTTTTACCCCGTTAGAAGTCCGATCCGCTGGCGGATCAGCAGGCGCCTCCGGCATCTGACTTCTAACGGGGTGAACCCCCCCGTGACGCACCTCAAAGTCAATTTCCACCCGGTCGCCAAACATCGCTGGTCGATCCACCGTAATTAACGTTGCGCGAGAATTTTGCAGCCATTCCAGCGATTTGGCTATTTCCTCCTCGCTCACCGAAATATCGCGTTTCTCTTTTTTTACTTTGGCCGCGGCGCTTTTGTAATCCGGCAATTTGACCTCCGGCAAAACCGCAAATTTAACTTTATATTCAAGATCGTTTCCGGCGGCAAGTTTGGTAATCGTCACTTCCGGTTTTCCAATCGGCAAGAAATCATGCCCAGCAGACAATTCTTTTTCACGTTTCTCGGTAAGAATTTTCGGATATGTTTCGCGCACCGCAAGCTCGGCCGCGCGTTCTAAAATTTTCATCTCGCCCGCGCGCTCTTTTACCATCTGCTCGGGCGCGTGGCCCTTGCGAAATCCCGAAATTTCAATTTCCGCGGAAAACAAATTAATCGCTTTTTTAAAAAACGGTTCAAACTCATTAAACGGAATTGTCGCCGCAACCTCTATTTCCGATTTAGGAAGTTGCGAGAATGTATGTTTCATTTGATAAAGTCCTTGTCGAAAGATACTTTATGGTTTAATGTAGTTACCATCGGAATGAAATCCGTCCGGGAGATAACCAATGAAGCTTAAGCCGCCGCTTTTCTGGATAAAACTTAAGGGGCTTATAATTTTCGGATATGTCCTTGAAACAATCCTTCTTCTGGTAATCGGATTTATTGCGATAGTGTTTTCATTCTTTGACAACTTTTACAGCAGCATCCTGCAAAAAATTTGGGGTTGGTCGTTTTTCGGGATTGGATTTGGAATCAGCGTTTTTTGTGCGGCTATTCTGGGTTATGTTACCCAAACGGAATGGGCCTGGAGAATAATTTCCCGTATTCTTATGAAAGTTCCCATACACCCGATCCAACGATTGGTCACTACCATCGAACAATGGAAACTGCTATGGACTTTTGCAGAAAAACATGGAGCTATTCTCGCTCCGTTCTATAATTCGGAAATGCGCTGGCCGGCTATTATCACCGGATATTTTTCATATAAAAGCGGGGGAAGGTACACGTATGACGTAAACATACTTTTTCTCGATATTCCTTTTCCGAAACCGGCAACTCTGCGACAGGAAGTTTTAATTCTGGCTAGTCTTACTTTAGAGGAGGCCATTTCATACGTCACCAATGCTGGAGCAATAAATATAAACCGAGACCTTGAAGAACTTACGCTGGGTGTATATTTCCGATCAAATCCTCACTTTAAATCCATACCGCATGTGGATACGCAAAACGGGTCATAAAACACACTAATCGATATCGATTAGTGTTTTATTAATTCTCCTATAGTAATCGTGCAATCAAAAGCGCAACTATATTAACTATTTTAATCATGGGATTTATGGCCGGACCAGCCGTGTCTTTGTAAGGATCGCCTACCGTGTCGCCGGTAACCGCGGCCTGATGCGCCGGGGATTTTTTGCCGCCGTAATTTCCTTCTTCAATATATTTTTTGGCATTATCCCAGGCCGCTCCGCCGGATGTCATGGAAAGCGCGACAAAAAGCCCGGTAACAATTGATCCGACAAGTAACCCGCCCAGGCCCTCGGCCGCATGCGAACCCAAAACCAATACCAACAAAATCGGAATTACCACCGGAATCAAGGCCGGAATAATCATTTGGCGCAGAGCAGAGCGCGTCACAATATCAACCGCTTTGTCATATTGGGGTTTGGCGGTTCCTTCCATTATTCCTTTAATTTCTCTAAACTGCCTGCGCACTTCCTCCACCACTCCTTGCGCGGCCTTGCCCACGGCGCGCATAGCGATTGAAGCAAAAAGATAAGGCATCATGCCTCCGATAAAAAGCCCGACAATAACATAAGGATTAGAAAGTTCAAAAAATACGATTTTGCCGAAATTCCGCAGTTCTTCAATGTATGACGCAAATAAAACCAGCGCGGCCAAACCGGCGGATGCGATAGCATATCCTTTAGTTACGGCTTTGGTGGTGTTGCCCACCGCATCCAAAGGATCGGTTCGCTGTCTCACTTCTTCCGGCATTCCCGCCATCTCGGCAATCCCGCCCGCATTATCCGTAATCGGTCCAAACGCATCAATGGCTACGATTATTCCTGACATCGCGAGCATAGCCATGGCGGATAACGCAACTCCGTAAAGCCCGGCAAAAATGAAGGCCAAAAGCATTCCTCCAGAAATTACGATTACCGGCAAAGCGGTCGCCTCCATAGAAAATGCCAATCCCATAATAATATTCGTACCGTGTCCGGTGAGTGATGAGCGCGCGATAGTACGTACCGGACGAAATTTTTTAGAAGTATAATATTCCGTGATCATCACCATAAGCGCAGTTACCACAATACCCAAAAGCGCTGCGATAAAATATGAATTCACCCGCTCTCGCTCAAGCACCGCGGCAAAAACCGGCCACAACATCAACACCGACAATGCCGATGAGGCCAAAAGTCCGCGATAAAGCCCTCCCATGATATTTCGCGTATGTTCCTGAATCCGCACCGCAAAACTTCCTATAATGGACGCGCATATCGCAACCGAGCCGATCAAAAGCGGCAGTATTATTTTTGTCTCATCTCCGGGAAAAAGCAAAGACCCCAGCAGCATCGCGGCAATAGCGGTTACGGCATATGTTTCAAAAAGATCAGCGGCCATGCCGGCGCAATCTCCCACGTTATCTCCTACATTGTCGGCAATCACCGCCGGGTTGCGCGGATCATCCTCCGGAATTCCCGCCTCCACTTTACCCACCAAATCCGCGCCCACATCCGCGCCTTTAGTGTATATCCCTCCGCCTAGGCGCGCGAAAACCGAAATTAATGAACTGCCGAAAGCCAACCCGATCAGCGGATCAACTTCACCCACCAAATAATAAAATACGCTGACCGAAAGAAGCCCCAAACCCACTACCAAAAATCCGGTAACCGATCCTCCCAAAAAAGCCACCCGGAAGGCACGCGAAAGCCCGATGCGCGCCGCCTCGGCCGTGCGAACATTGGCATCCACCGCAGTCATCATGCCCAGATATCCGACCAGAGCCGATACAAAAGCGCCGGCTAAAAATCCTGCGGCCAGGGTGCCGTCAAACACGTTCCACAAAATTATCGCAATTATAATGGCCACGACCGCTACAGTATAATTTTGCCGTTTTAAGTACGCGCGCGAGCCATCGCGGATCGCAGTCCAAATTTCAACCTGTTTACCCGATCCGGTTGGGTATTTTTTTACCCAGTAGGCGAGTAGAAAAGCATAAGCGATGGATAAAATGGAAGCGAGGATGGGGAAAATAATCATATTAAAGCAGCTAACAGCACGAACAGTAACGAACAGCACTAACAGTTTATGTTTTTCTGTTCGCGCTGTTCGCGTCAAGCGCCGAAGGCGCTCCTATTCGCGCTGTTGGTGATTATTTTATTCTTTTTTCTTTTTGGATATTTTCTTTTTCTTTGGTTTTTCTGCGGTCTCGGACCTTGGTTCTTCTTTTTTATTTTCTTCAGCGCCTTTTTCCGGCTCCGCGCTTTCAATAGATTTTTCTACCACCACATTCTCATCCTCCGCTGTGCCCGCTGCTTCTTCCACCTCCACGACTTTCAAATCAGCAACTTCTTTTACTTCGGATTCTTCCGGCGCCACATTCTGTTTTGTTCTATCCGAGCGCACATCAATTTTCCAGCCGGTCAATTTGGCGGCCAGCCGCACGTTTTGTCCTTCTTTGCCAATCGCCAACGATAACTCATTTTCCGCAACGATCGCGCGCGCTTCTTTGCGGGATGGATTCAGCTGAACATCTTTTACTTTGGCCGGGGACAAGGCATTACCCACGAATTCAGCCGGATCTTCGGACCATTCAATGATATCAATTTTTTCACCTGAAATTTCATGGATTACGGTCATAACGCGCACCCCTTTTTGCCCCACCATGGAACCCACCGGATCAACCCCCTGCTCATGAGAGGTTACGGCAATTTTGGAACGAAATCCCGGCTCGCGCGCCACGGCTTTTATTTCCACCGCCCCGCTGGAAATTTCCGGAACTTCCAAATCAAATAATTTGCGTAAAAGTTTGGGGTGGGAACGCGAAAGAAAAATATTCGGACCCTTAGCGTTTTTTTCCACCAGCGTGATAATTGCTTTTACGCGCTCGCCGATATGATGGCGCTCGCCCGGAATCTGTTCCTCGGCCGGAAGCACGCCGGCGGTACGCCCTATGTCAACAAAAATATTCCTTCCCTCAATCCTTTGCACAATGCCGGACACCAATTCACCCTCCCGCGATTTAAACTCGTCAAAAACCGCCTCTCTTTCTGCCTCGCGAATTCTTTGGATAATGACCTGCTTAGCGGTTTGGGCCGCGATCCGACCGAATTCTTCGTGATGCGGCAGCGGAAATTCCAATTCATCCCCGGGTTTTACATCCGGACTTATTTTTTTTGCCTCCTCAATCTTAATATGCTTCTCTTCGTTAAAACGGACTTTTTTAGGGACTTCTTCGCCGCTTGCCGAAATCTCTTCCGCTTCCTCGTAGCGCGGCCTGTCGGGAACTTTGGCGCCCGAGGCCTCGGCGTCAGCCATGCGCTTGGCGCGCTCTTCTTCCTCGGCCGCGATTTCCTCCTCGGACTTGATCATTGTCTCATCCACGGCAATCTTAATTTGCCGGACATTTACTTTTCCGGTTACCGGATCAAGCGCGGCGCGCACAATTTGTCCACGCTCGCCGTAATCGCGTTTATAGGCCGCGGCCAAAGCCATCTCAATCGTTTCAATCACTTTTTCTTTGGCAATGCCCTTCTCGTCCGCAATCTGATCTATAGCTTGAGTGAATGACTTAAGATCCACGAGTATTAAGTATTTAGTATCAAGTATTAAGGTAAAAAACGTCCTTAATACTTAATTCTTAATACTTGCTTCTTATTAAAAGGGTCCGTTCTCACGGACCGCATACAGTACACAACCAAT
>LCKU01000008.1:7635-24493 GCA_001001625.1 Parcubacteria group bacterium GW2011_GWA2_45_30
ATCAAAAACAAAGGGACTAATCGTCTCTTTTTTTATTTCTCCACGCATCTATTTTTTTATGATCCCCGGAAAGAAGAATTTTGGGGACTTTATATTTTTTACCCTTATGTATGAATGTTTCGGGTCTAGTATAAACAGGCAAGCCAATGCCGTACCGTTTTTCCTCCAACGACTCGGCCTTTCCTAAAAATCCCGGGATATGGCGCGATACAGCGTCCACCACAACAAGGGCGGGTAATTCACCGCCGGTTAGGACGTAAGGACCGATGGAAATAGCTTGTAGTTTGTAGTTTGTAGTTTGTAGAACTTTGAATATACGCTCGTCCACTCCTTCATAGTGTCCGGCAATCATGATGATTCGGTCGTATTTTTTTGCCCATTCCCGCGCCATTTTCGCGTCAAACTGCTTCCCGGTGGCAGAAAATAAAATGATTTTTACCTTACTTTTGACTTTTGACTTTTGACTTTTGACTTTCAAAATCGAATCAATCGCGCGCGCGATTGGTTCAATTTTGATAACCATTCCTGGTCCTCCTCCATAGGGTCGATCGTCAACTTTTTTATGTTTATCACGGGTGAATTTCCGCAAATCATGTATATGAATATCCACGAGCTTTTTGGCCCGTGCGTGCTTAATCATTGATTCGTTGAGATAGGAATCAAAACTATGAGGGAATATGGTTAGGATATCAAAACGCATACTATTGACTTTAATTATCATCCTTGATATCGCATTCGCATTTACTATAGCCGGAAACACGCCCACAGTCCCCCTTCCGGAGAGAATATTTTTCAGCATTTCGGCTTTTCTTCTTATAATCATGGGAATAAGATGTATCATCGACTATTGTATTGTACAATATTCAAAAGCAATAAATAACTAACTTGATAAATATGCGCGCCGCCGCCTAGTTCACAGGGATCGGATCCCTGTTTTTTGTTAACCAAAAACCGTGCTTATTATAGCACGGTTTTTGTGGATCTAAAAATCAAAAATTAAAGTTTCAAATCATCCACCACATCATCCACGTCCCGCATGCGGGATCCTCCATCCCTGGATTCTCCATCCCTGGACATCCGCGGACCGCGACCTCCTTCCGGCTCTTCAATCTTCAAGTTGACGCGGGCGTTATTTTTCACGCCCACCACCCGCAAGAGCGACCGGATGGCCTTGGCGGTATTTCCGCTACGGCCGATGATTTTCCCCATATCTGCGGGGTCAACCTTAAGCATGATCAAGACCCCCATTTCATCCACTTTGCGGTCGGTCTTGACCGCAGACGGATTATCCACAAGGGCCTTTACCAAATACTCAAGGAATTCCTGATCTTGTGGCATTTTAGCCATTGCTTTCGCAGCTTTTCAGCTTACGGCATTCTGCTATCAAATTGCTGAAGCCGAGTACTGATTGCTGTCATTCTGCTATTCGACCTTTACCCCGTTACTTGAATACCCACCGCCTTATCGCAGGGTTACCGTAACAGTAGTCCGTACTTGCCGCAAGGTTTAATTCCCTGCGACAAGTAACGGGGTTTACATGCATGCGAGAATTTTCAGTCCCACAATTCCTCCTTTTCTATTGTTATATAGTATACTTTATTTTAATAAATATGTCCAGCTATCCTGCCGGAGCAACCGCATCTACCGTCACAGTCGGCTCAACCGGCTTTACCGGCGTTTCAGTTTGAACCGGCTCGGCAATAATTTTTGCCTTGGGCGCAACATTCAACTTTTTCCCTTGAATGATTTCTTTACTAATTAAAAGATTGTGAACCGTGGGAGAACATTGTGCCCCTTTTCCCAGCCAATATAAAATCCGCTCGGATTTTAGAGCCGCTTCTTTGGTCTTGGGATGATACGAGCCCAAAATCTCGATTTCGCCGGATTTTGGCTTGGAGCGCTTTTCCGCAAGCACTACCCGAAACGCGGGATCATTGCGCCTGCCGACACGCTGAAAACGAATCATTAACATGATTTAAAGTATATGGTTTTAAACTGTGAATGTCAATGGTTTTCAAGATGTATATAAATACCCTATAATGTATATATGGAACAATCCCAAAGCATTAAACCCGAACTGGAAATTCCCATTATAACAAAACCGGCATTATCTAAAAGGTTTTGGGCGCTTCTTCGATTAATCGTATTCGGCGGCATAATTATAATAAGCGCCGCCATGCTACTGCCAATAGGAGAATTGATAAGCTCCCTAAGCGCGCCCTTTTTAATCGGGGGTTTTTTAATAACGATTATGGTATTCGGCGGAGTAGCATTTTTAATAATGGCTCCGGTAAATTCCGCTATATCATCTTCCCTGGACATTGAATCAATCGCAGTCGTAGTACTGGGAATGCTATCGCTCGTGGCACTCTTTATCATAACTCTATTTACCGAATCGTCCTCCCCGGTCACTATTTTTGGGTTGATCCTAATGGCGATTTATACGATTTATGTATATCGCCTGCTACATGAAACAAACCGCGGAAGGCAGGCAAACGAGGCCCTAGGCAAAAAATACGGCGAGCTTCTACAATTTGATAAAGAAAAATCGGATTTTATCACCGTAACCTCACACCAATTACGAACTCCCCTAACCGAAGTTCGCTGGGCGCTGGATGCCACACTTAAAGATCAAACGCTTCCCGAAAATCCGCGTTTTATCCTGCAAAAATGCAAACAAAGCGTGGCGCGCCTGGCAGGCATCGTGGATGATATGTTCCGCGCGCGCGCCTTTGAACTTACCGACAGTAACTTGAAAAAAGAGGCAGTGGATGTTTCTTCTATAATTCGTGAAATCCTGGAGGGACTGGAACTCATGACGCACCAGAAAGAAACTGATGTTTTATTTGAACCACCGGAATCAGACATTACACTTGATGCGGATCGCGCCAAAATCAGAATTGCGCTGGAGAACGTGATTGACAATGCCATACGTTATTCGCCCAAAGGCCGGGTTAGAATTTCTCTAAGAGCCGAGGCCGGAAATGCGATCATTCGTGTGGAGGACTCGGGGATTGGAATTGCGCCCGAAGAACAAAACATGATATTCACCAAATTTTTCCGCGCCAAAAATGCCTTGCTTCTACAGCCCGACGGCTCGGGCATCGGGCTTTACGCCGCCAAAACAATTGTGCAAAAGCATGGAGGAACCGCAAATTTCACCTCCCAGCCAGGCAAAGGGACTATATTTTTAATCAATCTTCCCCTTAGAAAATAAGGTTTAAAACTTAACCCGAATATTATTAACAAATCCCTCACGATCGTGAGGGATTTGTTAATATCGTCCTCCACCTCTGAAATGACACGGGCTGCTTTTTCATTTTAGTTTTTCGTGCAACTCTTTCAATACTTTCATAAATTCTTCCCGTGACAATGAAGCCCACTGACCCGAATTTTTCTGGAGCGATTCAATAAGCTCCTCTTCTGACATCCATTCTACTCGCTGTACTTCGTTATCATAAAATTGAAGATTCTTTTCATTTCTCTCAAATCGATAAAAATAAATTTGGGCATGCTCGTTATTATTTTGTACGGACCGCTTAAGCCATGATCCCTCAAGCAATTCTTGGACTGGGACTACAAGCCCGACTTCATCACAAAGTTCCTCTACCGCGGTCGTCTCGACTGATGCGCCGGACTTTATATGTCCACCAAAACGCACATCCCATTTGTTCGGGCTTAAATCTTTGGTCGCCGATCGCAAATGCGTGAGAAATTCTATTTTCCCGTCGCGCTCCCGAAAAATATAAATATGCACCACCCTATGCCAAAGATTGCCTTTGTGAACTTGCGAGCGCGGCAAAATTTCGCCCGTTGGCTTGTTATTTTCGTCAAAAATTTCAATAAGTTCTTCGGACATGCTTTAAAAATTTCAAAATGTAAAGATTTAAGCCGGACGAGCGTCTTTTCAACGCAATATGCCGAGGAAATCAAATTTTAAGTATTTTTACCTATTCGTATACACCTCCGCCTCCTCCAATTTCAGCGACAAAAGCCGCGACACTCCGTCATCCCCCATGGTCACGCCATAAAGCACCCCGGCGCATTTCATGGTCTCACGATTATGGGTCACCAACAAAAGCTGGGTCTGCTTGGCAAGTTCCTTTAAAATAGCGGCATACCTTTGGGAATTGGCCTCATCCAAAGCCGCATCTGTTTCATCCAACACCAGAAACGGCGGAGGATTCACCGAAGTTATGGCAAAAAGCAAAGCAATAGAAGTAAGCGCCCGTTCTCCACCGGATAACATGGCAAGCCCTTTAATCCGTTTTCGCGGTAAATCTACTGAAATATCTATCCCCTCCATAACTTTTTTGTCCCCATATTCTTCCGCTATTTCTCCACCCTCTCCGTCCTCCTCATCCTCTCCTGCCCCGCGCCGCGCAATCTCAACCAACTGCAACGATGCTTTGCCGCCGCCGAAAATAATCCGGAAATAATTATGAAATTCCTCCTTTATCTTCAAAAAGCCGGCATGAAAATCATTTTTGATATGCTCGTCAAATTCCGCAATCAAACTTCTTAAGGAGGACGCTGCTTGTTTCAAATCGTCAATTTCTTTGGCAAGAAATGAATGACGCGCCTCGGTATCTTTAAACTCCTGCACCACGATCTGGTCAATTCCGCCAATTTCTTCAAGCCGCGCGCGCAGTCGCTCTATTTTCCGGGAAATTTCCGGAATAGCCACGGCTGCATAATCGCCCAGCGCCGCATCCGCCAAATCGCCCTCAAGTAGTGACGCGGCTTCCATCCCTTTTTTCCATTCAGCCTCACGCGAACGCAATCGTTCTTCTTCAAACTTGAATCTCTCTATTTCAAGAATCAAATCCCGCTCCTCGTCCTGCTTAACGCGAAGCATGCCTTCCTCTTCCCTAAGTGATGCTTGCAGTTTTTGAAACTCTTTTCGCTCATGCATTCTCCCCTCCTCGCTTTTTTCTATTTCCTTGGATAGCGCGGATAATTCATCGCCAAGTTTTTGCATAGCGCCGGAGAGTTCCGCAATAAGTGGCAAGGCCGCTTCCTTGTTTTTGGACACAACCGTTCCACCGCGCGCCAAAGAGTCCAAAAGCCGCTCCAGATCCTCGATTAAGACCTCCAACCGCATGCGCACGGCCTCAATCCTGTCTTCCACCTCCAAAACATTTCTTATCTCCTCAATAAATTCGCGAATTTCCTCCTGAACATAATCGACATCCACCTCGCGCCTGCCGGTAGATGATGCGCGCTCTCGCTCCATTTCAATCCGGCCTTCAAGCCGCCCTAATTCCCGCTCGATTTCCCGGCGTCTGCGTTCCAATACCGCAAATTTTTTATCCTCTTCTCCCCCTGACGCTTCGGCGGAAAATTTCGTTTCAAGTTCCCCGACTTTGGCGGCGCATTTCATTATATCGGCGCGCATCTCATCGCGCTTCTTTAAAAAGGGCTCGCGCTTTTTTTCGAGGTCTCTTTTTTCGGCAAAAATGGATTCCCGTTCGCGCACAAAATAAATCTTTTCAAGCCCACCCAACTCGCCATGTACGCTCTCGCGCGCTTCGGCTTTGACAGCTTGCGATTTCAAAAATTTTAGGTGCGGCGCGATTTCTCTAAGCAAGATCTCGGCCTGCTTCATATTAACATCGGTCGCTTCAAGTTTGCGCTCGGCCTCGTGCTTTTTTAACTGATAAACCCTCAGTCCCAATGCTTCCTCAAGCATTTTTCTTCTGTCACGAGGAGAAGATAATAAAATCCGATCAACCTCTCCCTGGCCGATAATATTATGTTTGGTTTCTCCCAAGCCCATACGCGCAATAAGTTCCACGATGTCTTTAAGGCGTACTTGCGAACCATTTAAGTAATACTCATTCAATCCATCGCGAAAAATCTTGCGCATTACGGAAATCTCCTCAAACTCCAGCAAAATTCTGCCACCCGTGGTGAGCTTATCAAATCCATCTTTATTATCAAAAAGAAGCGTGACTGATGCCTTGCCCATGCGCGGAACTTTCTCGGAGCCATTCCAAATCAGCTCCTCTCCTTTTTTGGAACGGAGGGCTTTCATGGATTGCTCGCCCAAAACCCAGCGCAGGGACTCTGCAATATTTGATTTGCCGCTCCCATTCGGACCGACAATTGCCGTTATGCGCGACGGAAACTCAAGCGTGATGTATTTGGCGAAGGATTTAAAACCGGATAATTCTAATCTCTTTAGATACACGAATACCCAACGAATACGTCAACGAATAAAAACGAATAATTCGTCTATATTCGTTGCATCAATTCGTTTATTATTTGCGTATTATTCAATTTCCCAGGGAAATACAATCCAGCTTTTTTTCTCACGCAGCGAAAAATCTGGCTTACGGGATGTGTCGTGATGCCAAAAAATCGTGGCAACATGGGGCCGAAATCCCAACCGCGCCTCCAATGACGCAAGCGTTTTCCCGGAGTCAGAAATATCATCCGCCACTAACATGGTTTTGGTTATATCTTCGGCGCTTAAAATCTGCGGAATTGTCAAACGATGGGAAAGCACAACGGCAAGTATAAGTCCCCCGCGCGGGACGCCGTAAATGCCTTGAAATTTTTTTTCCAGCGCCCATGCCGCAATTTTTTCCACATCTTCGTCAAATTCTCGCCAGGTATATTTAGTTATTTCACCTCTTGAGTCAGCCATTGAAAATACTCTTTGTTTATTTTATCCAAAGATATCCTGCCGACAAAGGGCACTTTATATGAATGTAGACGCCCCACCTCACGTTCTACGATGGCGGCTTTTGACTTTAAAGTTTTTATCAATAAAAGCGTTTCGCGGGTTTTTACAATTTTCCCTTTCCAGCGATATGCCGATACTATTCCGGGAATTATTAAAACGCATGCCGCCAGCCGCTTTTGCAAAAGTACCCAGCCAATTTTCTCCGCTTCTTTTATATTTTTACAGGTGGTTAAAATAAAAACCATGCCTTTAAAATTTTTTCTAAAATCCCACGCCAAATTGCCGAAACTTTTCCTTTCCATATGTTTTTTCCACCAACCTCGCAATTGGCAATATCCTTCCATTCACTTGGCCATCAAGAAAAAGTTTTACTATTTCGTCTTTCGACTTGAATTGATCGCGGTTCCGTTCCCATAACTCGTGAACCCATCTTGAAAAATCGGCTAATTCCCTCAACCGCGTTGTATCTATGGGCTTTTTCGATTCTTGAATTTCTTTCTTAAATGATTCATCTCTCTCAAGCACTTCGTTGAAAAAGCGCTTTGTCATATAACCTGCCAGGGCCTCATCAAGATAGTAATACCATCGCTTATCTCCTTCGCGCGAATATATGCTAAAACCCTCCCGATATGCTTTAAATTTTCCTTTGATTGTTGTTTGCAACGCAGTATAAACTTTTGCGTGCCATAATTCATGAAAAGTCGTAATGGCCGTTTCAAGATCATTTCTTCGGTCCACTAAAATTTCACCGAGCACAGAGGCATGAGAGCCAACCCCTAAACGTCCATGCGTATATTCTTTTACACCCCCTTCTTTCAAATAATGAATATGATCCAATGGCACGGAAACTTTTTTGTTCCGTCCGAGTTCTTCAAGAAATCGATCTGTAGCGTTTGCGACAAGTTCAATAATTTCTCTATCGCGATCGCTCTTTTCAAGCTCCAAATCTTTTTTCGGTTCACCCGCTTTTTCGTAAAGCTCCGCTAACGCCTCATGCACATTTTTTATTTTTTCACCACTCTCCTTCCATTGATCGCCAAATCGCAATTTGCTTTCTTCATCGGAAAGAATTTCTTTCCCTACAAACTTATCATAATGTTGTACTTCTTTTCCCCCTTTCATATGAATAATTACTATATTATACAAAATTATACAAAGTCGCACCTTGCGGCTACCTTCAGAAAATCCACCTTTAAGCAAGAAATGCGCTACATTGATAAAAACTAATTTACGAGTGTATAGACGGTTGAGGCAATATAATTTTGAAAAACCCCCAAGTGAGTGACTGCGATTTCATATATTGTAATTTCAGACAATGGGAGGACGCGAAAGCTCGGTTTTTGCGAAGCCGCGTTAGACGCGGCAAAGCGAAATTTCGCGTCCGACCCTTAGCGAGTCCCGCGCTGGACGGGACGAGGCGTGTCTGAAATTACAATATATGAAATCCGCATGAGCGAGGATCAGTGTTTCAAAATCATATTGCCGAAAACCGCTATAACGAGTTTAAACCCATCCCCTCACCCGCAACCCATTCCGAGCGGCTTCCTCCTGCGCCAGTTGCTTAGACGGCCCCTCGCCTTCGGCCACCAATTCTTTCTCCAAAAATACCCCCACCACAAAATGCTTGTCATGATCCGGCCCCCATTCGCGTATTACTTCATAGCCTGGAGTGACTCCCACCCGTTCCTGGGCCTCTTCCTGAAAAAGGGACTTGGGATCTTTATAGAGCTTTTTGGCCAAAACCTCATCCAAATGCGAAAGTACTGCGCGCTCAATAAATTTTTTGGCCGCCTCATATCCGAGATCCAGATAAATCGCGCCCACTAGCGCCTCAAAAGCATTGGCTAAGATATACTGGCGTGCTCTACCCATGTCTTTAGCCTCGCCCCGTGAGAGCAGCAAGACCTCATTCATTTCAAGTTCCACCGCAATATCTGAAAGCATATTGGCATTGACCAAAGCCGCGCGGAAACTGGTTAATTCTCCCTCGGGTTTATCCGGAAACATATCAAAAAGCCTCTCAGTAACTGCGAGTTCCAAGACCGCATCCCCTAAAAATTCCAGACGTTCATTGTGCCCCAGACCAAACGAAGGATTTTCGTTAATATAGGAGCGATGCGTCAGGGCTTGACGCAATAAATCTTTATTATTAAATTTAAGAGATATTCTTTCCTCAAATTGGGAGAAATCCCGCACAAAACAATTAACAATTGACAAATAACATTTGACAAATATTCACATTGGTCAAATGTCAGGTGTCAGATGTCGGATGTTAATTTATTCAGAACTTTTTTTCTCTTTCTCCTCTTTATCCTTTCCTTCCGCTTCTTCCTTCTCTTTCTCCTCTTCCCTTTTCTTAGCCAATTCGGCTCGGTTCGGATAATCTTTACCCGGCTCCCCTATCTCTCTATACACAGTGCCCAAAACCCCGTTAATAAATCTGCCGGACGACTCGCCGCCAAATGATTTGGCAAGCTCGATCGCCTCATTGATCGCAACCTTAGGAGGAACCTCATCGTGGTTGCCGAATAACAACTCATATAAGCCCAGACGCAAAACCGCGCGGTCAATCGAAGTAATTTGTTCAATCGGCCATTCGGGCGCGGCTTTTTCAATAATCGCATTTATCTTATCTAGGTTTTCCACAACGCCACTAAGCATGCGGTCAATAAAACCATACTCCTCGTCAAGTCCCGGGCCGAATTCTTTTTTATTCCGCTCCACGATCTCCGGCAGGGATTTGGATTCTTTACCTTGAAAATCCCACTCAAAGAGGGATTGCATGGCAATGGAACGAGCAAGATGTCTTGAAGCCACTTAACTTAGTTTTTAGTTTTTAGTTTTTAGTTTTTAGCAAAAACCTAATAACTATCAACTATCAACTCATTTATGAGAAAGTTCTTCTGGATTTAATGTTTTCCCGCTCTCCGTCTGTTCTTCTTCATGCGCATGCAATTCTTTTTCCCGTTTTTTGCGCTCTTTTTTATCAAGTTTTGCCAACACATCAACAACCTGCCGGCCGGCATAATAGCCGCAGTTTTTGCACATAATATGGGGACGAAGCGGCTTTCCGCAATGGCCGCACGAAGCAAAGCGCACGTGTTTAAGCGCGTGGTGCGAGCGCACCCGGTTCCGCTTGCTCTTGGTATGTCTCATTCGAACTACCATGATTGAATAATACTAAATATTACTTAATCTGACAAGCAAATGTAAAAAGGCCGACTAACCGGCCTTTATTTATATTTAAGTTTTGAGGAACAGCATATCATTCTAACCCATGACTGCCTAGATATCTTGTTAATAGAAGCACGAGAAAGTTTTGCCGTAAAAATACGCCGACCACCCAATTCCACGCATACGCCGAAATCTTCCAAAAATTTGCGCTCCTTTTTCCGGAAATCCTCGGCAACATGGATAAAAACATCGAATTCATCGTCGTTAGAAGCTCCGTGTAATACTACGGCAAACGGCGCATCAATTTTCTGATAATTCATTTCATTTCTCCTTTCTCCCGCAAACGTTTCATCAGATCTTCAAATCCGCTGTTTACAATAGCGCGAATTTCATCGGTGGTTTCACGAATCCGCTCGGTGGGCACAATGGCGTAAAGCGATGATGGCACCGCCATTCCAAAAACCAAAGTCATGCCGATAACTGCGACAAATACAAAGTGACGGAATTTCATCAAAGATTTCCTTTGTGAAGAGTACTAATAACCACCCTACATCCGAACTGAATTTTTATCAAATTATACATCTCGTATCCGAAAAGATTTTCGATGAATATCCGAACGGCCGAATTTTTTAATGCGCTCCCGATGCAATGCGGTGCCATATCCTTTATGCAGATCAAAACAATACTTGGGATATTTTTTATGAAAACGCAGCATAATGCGGTCGCGCAAAACCTTGGCTATGATGGAGGCGGCGGATATAGCAGAGATTTTCTCATCGCCCTTGATAATTGCCTCATGGGGAATATGCGGAGGAAGTTTTAAACCGCCATCCAAAAAGGTAGTCCCTCGACCATGCTCGGGAACTATTACTTTATTCTTCAAGCGGAGTCGAGAAGTGCAATTACCACATAGTTTTTTGTGCACTCGTAATGCGCCTAAATTTGCCGCCTGCGAGATATTGATCCGGTCAATAACTTTGGGCGAAATTTTTGCCACCGCCCACTTAATTTGCGGATGACTGGTTAAAATTTCAAACCACTCCTCCCGCTGTTTAGCGGATAGTTTTTTCGAGTCCTTTAACCTTTTAGTTCTTAATACTTGATACTTAATACTTGATTCTAGTTTAATTCCCGCAACCACAACCGGTCCGGCCAGCGGACCGCGTCCAGCTTCATCAATTCCTATGATGTGGTTTTGTCTAATTGACCCCGTTAGAAATTTAATTTTGGGATTAAACTTGTCAATATAATTTTGCATAAATTTAACTCAACTCTAAATTATAGATAATCACATTTCTAACGGGGTTGACGAAAATTTCATATGGGATTACTTTTAGTATAGCTTCTCTTACAAAATATGGAAATATTATGCGCATACCCCATATGCTTCTTACCGCGCTGATATTATTTTTTGCGACATCCGGTTACGCGCTACCGCAAGAAGATAAACTCCCCGCACTAATTCGAAACATAAGCGTTACGGTACTGCTTGATCAAATTCTTATATATGAAAAAGGCCGTAGCGAACTTGAATCGGAAATCCGCAAAATTTTTGAAAACGCATCGTCTGTTTTCGAAAAAGAATTCTCTGTTACTTTTTCTATTGACGCGCTGACTCCCTGGCAAGCCCCTTACGACACGAACGAATCATTAGATCCTCACGTCGTAATTTCAGAAACCGCCAAAACCGGGAAAAAAAACAAATCAGACATTACCATCGCTATTCTCCAAGCTTATATGTCTATTCCCGTTGAATACGAGATTGAAACTCTTGACGGCAGAAAATTTATAATAGAAAACGCCGAGTGGTACTCTGGATATGCCAATGCCGAAAAAAATGTAGCCGCCATCGTTCTACACGAACGCTCCAGCGTATCCTTAATCCACGAGATCGCACATATTTTTTACGCCGGCCATACGGAATCACA
Organism: Parcubacteria group bacterium GW2011_GWA2_45_30; assembly: GCA_001001625.1. Classification (GTDB taxonomy): domain Bacteria; phylum Patescibacteriota; class Minisyncoccia; order Sungbacterales; family HO2-52-23; genus LCKU01. The sequence continues at coordinate 19,429 of LCKU01000008.1, forward strand.
CTCCATTATGAATGAGTCATTAATTATAACAGATGAACCGCTTGATTTTGATGAAGAAAATCGGCAAATCATCCTGGAAAACCGCTTGCGAAGTTTCGACAAATCATTAATTCCCTGACAAAGGGAATTTTTTCAAACTGTGGATATCTCAAATTCCGCCCTTATTTATTGGGGTTTTTTTATAAAATTGCCGTAACCAAGAATGATTTGTATAATGAGAATGAGAGGTGACCTTTACGAAATACGAATTTTTACGAATATACGAATTCGTACATTCGTAGTGATTCGTATTTCGTAAATCCATGAAATTTACTCATTTACACGTGCATAGTCATTACAGCTTGCTTGACGGACTTGCTAAAATTGACGAACTGGTGGCGCGGGCTGCAGAACTTGAGATGGATTCGCTCGCCTTGACTGATCATGGAAACCTTTACGGCGCCATTGAATTCTATCAAAAAGCCAAAAAAGCGGGAATAAATCCGATAATCGGCATGGAAACGTATGTTGCCCGCGGCAATATGCAGGATCGCACACCCGGAATTGATGACACGCGCTATCACCTGACGCTTCTTGCCCAAAATTCCGAAGGATACCACAACCTTGTGCGCCTGGCGTCTGAGGCGCACCTAAAAGGATTTTATTACAAGCCGCGCGTGGACAAAAATTTGCTCCAGCAATACAGCCGGGGTTTAATTGCGCTCTCCGGATGTATGAGCGGAGAAATTCCGCGCGCCGTCCGCAACAAAAAATTAGAACATGCCGAAGAACTTATACACGAATATAGGGAAATTTTCGGCAAAGAAAATTTCTATCTGGAAATTGCGCCGCATTTCAATTATCCGGACCAACGCGTAATCAACGAGGGCCTGGCATTACTTTCGCAGAAAACCGGCGTGCCTCTGGTCGCCACCAATGATATCCATTATGTCAAACCGGAGGATGCTGAAGCCCAGGACATTTTAGTATCGGTCCAGACCGGCAACCGTTTTGAAGACGAAGACCGGCTCACTATGAAACAAGCCAACCTCTCCTTGCGCCCGGCGAATGAGATGGCCTCGCTTTTTCCCGAATATCCGCAAGCGATTGCCGCAACCCGGGAAATTTCTTCCCGGGTAAAAATAGATATAGAACTCGGCAAATCCAAACTGCCTCTTTTTAACGTGCCACAATCGCATACAGCGGATTCATACCTCGAAGAACTTTGTCGTGAAAAAATTCAAGGCCGATACGGAAACAAAATTTCGCAAAACCCGGCGCTGGAAAGCCGGGTTAAAGAGCGCCTAAAATACGAACTTGCTGTCATAGCGCAAACCGCTTTTGCCAGCTATTTTCTAATCGTGCAGGACTTTGTGGCCTGGGCCAAAAGCCAAGGCATCGTAGTGGGTCCGGGCCGGGGTTCGGCCGCCGGTTCCATTGTCGCCTATCTTTTGGGCATAACCAACATAGATCCTCTGCATTATAATCTTCTTTTTGAGCGATTCCTGAATCCGGAACGCATTTCCATGCCGGACATTGACCTTGATTTTGCCGACACCCGGCGGGATGAAGTTATAAACTACGTCGCGCAAAAATATGGCCGCGATCATGTAGCGCAAATTATCACTTTTGGAACCATGGCCGCGCGCGCAGCCATCCGGGACACCGGGCGCGCCTTGGGAATGCCCTATTCTTTCTGCGACCGCCTGGCCAAGCTCATACCGTTTAGCCCGCAGGGAGAAAAATCCGGCTGGCTTAAAAAAAGCTTAGAAAGGGTACAGGAGTTAAGAGAATTATACGGCAACGACCCGGATGTAAAACGCCTGATGGATTCGGCCCTAAAACTTGAGGGCGTTGCGCGCCACGCCTCCACCCATGCCTGCGGCGTTGTGATCTCTCCCGGTCCCTTAACCGATTTTGTGCCATTGCAATACGCGGTGCGCCAGGGGGAAAGAAAATCCGGAGGCGGCGCCCGAACCGAAAACGAACGGCAAGTGGTAACGCAATATGAAATGCATGCGGTGGAGGACCTGGGGCTTCTTAAAATGGATTTTCTTGGTCTTCGCAACCTAACCATTATTGAAAACACTCTTGCACTCATTAAAAAATCAAAAGAAGTTACGGTCAATACCGAGGAAATACCGTTAAATGATCCGGAGACGTTTACGCTCTTTCAGAAAGGAGAGACCACCGGACTTTTCCAATTTGAATCACCCGGGATGAAACACTATCTTAAAGAATTGAAACCAACCGAGCTTGAAGATTTGATCGCGCTGGTGGCGCTCTATCGACCCGGTCCGATTGAACTTATTCCTTCATACATCAAGCGGAAAAACGGATTGGAGAAAGTTTCCTATCTTCACCCCAAACTTGAACCGGTTTTCAAAAATACCTATGGCATCGGAATTTATCAGGAACAAATGATGCAAATTGCCCGGGACCTGGCGGGATTCACCCTGCCCGAGGCCGATACTCTGCGCAAGGCCATTGGCAAAAAAATAAAATCGCTACTCGCCGAGCAACGCGAACGGCTCCTTTCGGGCATGAAAAAAAATGGGATTGGAGCGCAAACCGCCGAAGCGATTTGGGAGCTCTTCCCGCCTTTTGCGCGATATGGGTTCAATAGGTCGCACGCCGCCTGCTACGCGCTTATCGCCTACCAAACCGGATTTTTAAAAACGCATTACCCGACCGAATTCATGACCGCGCTTTTGGATGCCGAAGGATTTGAAGTGGAACGCATTGCATTTTTTGTGAATGAGGCGCGAGCCATGGGAATTGAAGTCCTGCCACCGGATTTAAACGAAAGTTTGGAAAACTTCACTAGGGTGGACGAGAAAAAAATCCGTTTCGGCTTGAAATCCGTAAAAAACGTGGGTGAGAATGTGGTGCGCGCGATTATTGAGACAAGAGGGCACGGAGGAAAATTCGATTCTATAGCCAATCTGCTGGAACGGGTCCATCACCGCGATCTTAACAAAAAATCTCTTGAATCGCTGATTAAATGCGGGGCGTTTGATGCGCTGGGAGAACGCAGCCAGCTGCTTTTAAATCTTGACACCCTGCTGCAATACAACCGCGAATCCCAGCGCGTGCAGTCAAGCGGACAATCCAATCTTTTCAGTTCTGCTCCGGAAATAAAAGTCTCTTCCTTGAAACTGAAAGATGCCGAGCCCGCCACCAAGCGCGTTAAACTCTCCTGGGAAAAAAATCTTTTAGGGCTTTACGTATCCGAACATCCGCTTCAGGAATACGCCGAGCGGCTCAAGCAAAACCATATGCTCCCCTTAAACGGACTGGCAACGGACCTGAAACGCTTGCGTAACCAGATTATTTCCATCGGAGGAATTGTCAACGGAATCCAGAAGGTGCTTACTAAAAACGGAGAACCCATGCTGTTTGTGCAAATGGAGGACTTAACCGCACGCACCGAGGTCCTGGTATTTCCCAAACTGTTGGCCAAAAATCCGGCGCTTTGGCAGGAAGAAAAAATCCTGATGGTTCGGGGCCGGCTCTCCGATAAAGACGGGGCGCCGAAAATTTTGTGCGAAGATGCCACGGAAATCGCCTAAAATCCCGCGAAAATGCGGGGTTTTAAAATTGGACATTTTATTATCAAAATATATAATTAAAAAATGGCCAAGGAACATAAATTAAACTTAGAACATATCCGCCACTCGCTTGCTCATCTTTTAGCGATGGCGGTGCTCAAAAAAATTCCCCAAGCCCAATTGGGAATCGGGCCCGTGATTGAAAATGGTTTCTACTACGACTTCGAGTTGCCAAAACCGATCACTGATACTGATCTGCCAGAATTTGAAAAAACCATGCGGGAACTTATTGCCCAAAAACTTGATTTCAGCGGAGAAAAAATAACTCCGGCCCAAGCCAAAAAAATCTTCAAAAGTCAGCCTTTCAAACTTGAACTTATCAAAGAATATACGAAAGATGGACGAGAACTTACTATATACAAAACCGGAGAAGAATTTATTGACCTTTGCAAGGGTGGACACGCGAAAAACACCTCGGAAATAAATCCGGAGGCATTTCGGCTCACCCATATTGCCGGCGCTTATTGGCGCGGCTCGGAAAAAAATCCGATGTTAACCCGAATTTACGGCGTGGCGTTTAAAACCAAAAATGAACTTGCTGAATATTTCAAAATGCGGGAAGAGGCGGAAAAATGGGATCACAAAAAGCTTGGACCAGAACTTGATCTTTTTACTTTCTCAGAACTTGTAGGTGCAGGACTACCGCTCTGGACGCCGAAGGGAACTCTGCTGAGAGATCTTCTTGATGACTTTGTATGGCGTCTCCGAAAAAAATACGGGTATGAACGAGTTGATATTCCCCACCTCGCTAAAATAGAACTATATAAAACGAGCGGACACTGGGATAAATTCAAAGATGAGCTTTTCAAAATAACTACCCGCGAGGGACATCTTTTTGCCGTAAAACCAATGAATTGCCCTCACCACACCCAAATTTATGCGCGCCGCCAATGGAGCTATCGCGAACTTCCCCAGCGATACGCCTCAACCACCAAATGCTACCGCGATGAACAAAGTGGAGAACTAACCGGCCTCTCTCGCGCCCGGAGTTTCACCCAAGATGATGCGCATGTATTCTGCCGCATGAGCCAAACTAAAGAAGAATTCCTAAAAATTTGGGAGATTGTCCACGCCTTCTATGCCGCATTCAATCTTTCTCTGCGTATCCGTCTTTCACTCCGCGATCCGAAACAGCCGGAAAAATATCTGGGAGATCAATCGCGCTGGAAAACTGCCGAGAATATATTGCGAGAAATCGCATCCGAACAGAAGGCAAATACATTTGAAGGCATTGGAGAAGCGGCATTCTACGGGCCGAAGCTTGATTTTATGGCCAAAGATTCGCTCGGACGAGAATGCCAAGTTGCGACCATACAGCTTGACATGAATATGCCCGATCGTTTTAATCTCACCTGTATCAATGAAAAGGGAGAAAAAGAACGAATCGTGATGATCCATGCGGCAATTATGGGTTCAATCGAGCGATTTCTTTCAATTCTCATTGAGCATACTGCTGGATCGTTCCCATTTTGGCT